>JAYTXT010000028.1:0-4288 GCA_043742765.1 Gammaproteobacteria bacterium
ACCTACGAAGGCGTAAGCCGGCAGATTTACAGTCTGCTCCCGTTGGCCGCTTGGGTACCCCTCCCAAGAAAAAACGAGCCGCGTATTCTGATTTCGAGATTGCGGGGTGTCAATGCAGTTATCGGGCCAAACGCGCCTTTATTTCGCAGTGCGTCAGGGACCCCGCGCCCCATCGGGGGGTCAGAAGGGTTCAGTGCCCGCGCGAGTTGAGGTAGCCGTCAACGGCTGCCCGGAGCGCGGGGGCAGCATCCGGGCTCGCGGCGAAATCGAGGTCGATCATGCCGAGGTCGTCCATTAGGGCTCGGATTTCCAAGGATTCAGGCTTGCCCTGATACTGGACTTTGAACTGCCAAACCTTGGGCTGGTCGGGTTTCAGAGCGTTGATGTCCTGATCAACGCGACCGGCCTCAGCCGAGCCAAACCCGAAACTGAACAGCCGGGTGACCTGATGCAACACCGCGCTCACATACTTGACGTCGAAGCTCGTGGTGACCCGAACAGAGTCACCAGCGACCGCCCACTGGGCACATAAACTGGTCACAATCGCGACAATTACACCCACGATAACCGAAGATCGGCCACTTCTCTTGGATGTTCGGCACTTTTTCAAGCCTGAATTGCTGTTCATACCCATCATTATAACAGGAGGGCTTCGGCGGGTGACATCAGCCGCCAGCCTCCCGGCCGCAGGTCTTCCGGCAGGCTCACCCGGCCATAACGGAGTCTCGCCAGGCGACTGACCTCAAACCCGACCTCCTGCCACAGGCGCCGGACCTCCCGGTTGCGCCCCTCGCGCAAGGTGACCCGGTACCAGCTATGGCTGTCGCTGTGGCCGCCGGCCTCGATCCGGTCGAAATTGGCTGGCCCATCCTCGAGCGTCACACCACGGCGAAGCCGATCGAGCATGTCCGGACCGGGCCTGCCGTGCACCCGGACCAGGTACTCCCGTTCAATTTCTGCGGAAGGGTGCATGAGGCGATGGGCGAGTGCGCCGTCGGTCGTGAACAGCAGGAGCCCCGTGGTATTGACGTCCAGCCGCCCGATCACGACCCAGCGGCCACTGGGCGGTGCGGGGAGTCTTTCGAACACGGTGGGACGCCCCACCGGGTCGCGGCGCGTGGTGACCTCGCCGACGGGTTTGTGATAGATGAGCACCGTGCGCGCGGGCGGGACGGCGCTCGCCAGCGGTTGGCCGTCGACACGCAGGTCGGCGCCGGGCAGCGCCCGATCGCCCAATTGCGCAATACGACCTTCAAGAGTCACGCGCCCGTCGCGTAGCCACTGTTCGATTTCGCGCCGCGAGCCGTGGCCCGCAGTCGCCAGAAGTTTCTGGATCCGCTCCACTTCAGGACGCGCGCTAACGCGCGGGCAGGGAAATCTTGCGAAACAGCTCGCTCTGGCCGTCGCCGTCACGCGCCTCGATCGCGCGATCGATCAGCTGGTGAGTGAGATGCGGGCCGAACAGCTGCATGAAATCGTAGGCGAAATTGCGCAGCAGGGTACCGCGCCGAAAACCCACCCAGGTGGTGTGCAGCGGAAACAGGTGCGAGGCGTCGAGCACCACCAGGTCGGCATCGTGCGCCGCTTCGATCGCGACGCTGGCGACAATGCCCACGCCCAGCCCTAAGCGCACGTAGGTCTTGATGACGTCCGAATCGCGCGCCGTCAGCGCGACCTTGGGCACGAGGCCCTCGCGCGAGAACACGTTCTGGAGCGAGGAAGCACCCGAAAAACTGAACACGTAGGTGACCAGCGGATATTTCGCCAGTTCCTGGAGCGTCAGCTCGCGCGTGGCCGCGAGCGGATGGTGCTTGGGCACGATCACCTGGCGGTGCCAGCGGTACACCGGCAACAGCACCAGCCCCGGAAACAGGCCATCCGATCCGGTGGCAATCGCGAGCTGTACGCGATCGGTGGCGACCATTTCCGCGATCTGCTCGGACGTCCCCTGGTGCAAGTGGAGTTCGACCTCGGGGTAGCGCTCCCGAAACGTCTGCACCACGGGCGGCAGGACGTAACGCGCCTGCGTGTGCGTGGTGGCGATCGAGAGCGTGCCGCGGCTGTCCTGATTCAGGTCGGCGGCGACCGCCTTGAGGCTGTCGATCTCGGCGAGCGCGCGGGTCGCGTATTCGAGCACCTGGGCACCCTGTGGCGTGATGCGCGAGAAGGCGCGCCCCTCACGCACAAACAGGTCAAACCCCAGTTCCCGCTCCAGGGCCTTGAGGGCGCGGCTGATTGCGGGCTGCGATGTGCCCAGCGCCGAGGCCGCCTGCGTCACCGACAACCCGTGGCGCGAGATGGCCACCGCGTACTGGAGCTGATGGAAATTCATGGCATGAGCCCGTGACCACTGTGATCGCGAAATTATAACAACGCGTTATCAGTGGATGGCCTTTTCTTTATCGCTTGCCCGGAACCGGGGCATTAGAGTGCCCGCATCATGATCTACGACAACATACTTGGCACCATTGGCCGCACTCCCGTGGTCCGCATCCAGCGCCTTGCGCCCGCGGGCGTGACGATGTACGTGAAGTGCGAGTTCTTCAACCCGCTGGGCTCGGTCAAGGACCGCCTGGCGATCGCCATCATCGAGGACGCCGAACGGCGCGGCGAGCTTAAGCCCGGCCAGACGGTGGTCGAGGCCACTTCCGGCAACACCGGCATCGCGCTGGCGATGGTGTGCGCCGTGAAGGGCTATCCCTTCGTCGCCGTGATGGTCGAGACCTTCTCCATTGAGCGGCGCAAGATCATGCGCATGCTCGGTGCCAAGGTCATGCTCACGCCGGCCGCGGAGCGCGGCACCGGCATGGTGCGCAAGGCGGCCGAGCTGGCGGAGAAGAACGGCTGGTTCCTCGCGCGCCAGTTCGAGAACCCGGCCAACCCGGCTTACCACCGCAACACCACCGGCCCCGAGATTCTCTCCGACTTTGCCGGCAAACGGCTCGATTACTTCGTGACCGGCTGGGGCACGGGCGGCACCATGACGGGCGCGGGCGAAATGATCCGCCTCGCGCGGCCCGAGGTGCGCATCATCGCCACCGAGCCGGAAGGTGCGGCGCTCCTGTCGGGCAAGCCCTTCGCGCCGCACAAGATTCAGGGCTGGACGCCCGACTTCATCCCCGCGGTGCTCAACCGCAATCTGGCCGATCGCATCGTCACCGTCACGGATGCCGAAGCGATCGACACCGCGCGCCAGCTCGCGCGGCAGGAAGGGATCTTCGTCGGCATTTCGAGCGGCGGCACTTTTGCCGCGGCGCTCAAGGTGGCCGCCGAGGTAAGCAAGGAAGCCGGCCCGGGCACGTCCATCCTGGCCATACTTCCCGATACCGGCGAGCGTTACATGAGTACCGTCCTGTTTGAAGGAATTCCGGATGGGTCCGATCCGGAAGGCTGAGTCACGCGTGGTCGACGCGCCCCGCACGCAGCACGCGCCGCAGGCCGTCGACGGCCATGCGCCCGACAGCGTCGCGCTCCCCGATCCGTTTCCGCTGTATCGGGGCGGCGTGCTGCACGGCGCGCGCATCGCCTATGAAAGCTGGGGCCGGCTGAACCCATCGCGCGACAACGCTATTCTGCTTTTTACCGGCCTGTCGCCCACCGCGCACGCCGCGGCGACTGCCGAAAATCCCGCGCCCGGCTGGTGGCAGCGGATGATCGGTCCGGCGCTGGCGATCGACACCAGCCGCTACTTTGTCCTGTGCGTCAATTCGCTCGGCAGCTGCTTCGGCTCCACGGGTCCCGCTAGCATCGATCCGGCCACCGGCGAGCGTTACCGGCTCACGTTTCCCGAAGTGGCGCTCGAAGACATCGCGCGCTCCGGGTTTGAAGCTGCGCGCGCGCTCGGTATCGAGCAGCTCGCAGTGGTAATGGGTGCCTCCCTCGGTGGTTCGGTGGTCGCAGCCTTTGCGGCGCAGTTCCCGGAAGGCGCGCGGCGCCTGGTCAGTATTTCGGGGTCGCCCGCGGCCTCGCCGTTTGCGATCGCGCTGCGCTCCGTGCAGCGCGAAGCTATTTTGCGCGACCCGGACTGGCAGGGCGGCCATTACTCCGCGGAGCAACCGCCGCGCAACGGCATGCGTCTGGCACGGAAGCTTGGCACCATCACCTATCGCTCAGCGACCGAATGGCGGCAACGCTTCGGGCGCGAGCCGCTGGCGGGCATTGCCCTGCGCACCAGCCCGTTCGCGCCGCGCTTCGCCGTCGAGGGTTACCTCGAAGCGCAGGCTGAGCGCTTCATCCGGGTCTACGACCCCAACTGCTACCTGTACCTCTCGAGCGCCATGGACCGCTT
>JAYTXT010000029.1:0-6349 GCA_043742765.1 Gammaproteobacteria bacterium
AGCAATCCGGCCACGCGCTTTCGCATGGGGAGCGAATTCGAGCTGACGCCTGGCGCGGCCGGCTGGCAGTTGAGCAACCCGCCGATCCTGTCCGCCGCCCCGTTGTTCGCTTCGCTCGAACTGTTTGCCGCCGCCGGTATGGCGCGGCTGCGCGCCAAGTCGCTCCGGCTCAGTGCTTTCCTGCACGAAATGCTGCTGGCCGCGTGCGGCGATGAAATAGAAATCATCACGCCCGGCGATCCGCAACAGCGCGGCTGCCAGCTGTCGGTGCGCGTCCGCGGCGGCACCGAGCGGGCACGGCGCGTATTTGCGGCGCTGGAGCGGCGCGGCGTAATCAGCGACTGGCGCGAGCCGGACACGATCCGACTGGCTCCGGTACCGCTCTACAACAGTTATGTTGATGCCTGGCACGCAGCCGAACAGCTGGCAGCCGCGCTGCGCGACGGCGCCGTGCAGCCACGATGAGCACGACCGATCACGGTGACTCCGCATCGGTGACCATCGTCGGCGCCGGCCCGGTGGGCACACTGCTGGCGCTGCTCCTGGCGCAGGACGGCCGCCGCGTACGCCTGATCGAGAAGCGCGCCGACCCGCGCCTTGGCGCCGGCGACCGCGGTCGCTCGATCAACCTGGCGCTGGCGGCGCGTGGGCTCACGGCGCTGGAGCAAGCCGGGGTACTGGGGCGCGTGCAACCGGAGCTGGTCGAGATGCGCGGCCGGCGATTGCACGACCTGCAGGGCCGCGGCCCGCTGCTCCCGTACGGACAGCGTCCGCAGGAAGTGATTCACGCGGTCAGCCGCACCCGCCTCAACACGGCGCTGATCGAAGCCGCCGCCGCAGTACCACTTATCGAAATGCATTTTTCGCGCCGCGGAATCGACGTCGATCCGGATACCGGCAGCGTGAATTGGCGCGACACATCGGGGAGCCTTGTCACTGCAGGACCCGCGGCGCTGGTGATTGCGGCCGACGGTGCCGGCTCCGCGCTGCGCAACGCGTTGCAGGATCGCGGCCTGCTCCAGGCCACCGATGATCCGCTCGCCCACGACTACAAGGAACTGCAGATACCGGCGCTGGCCGGTGGCGCCTGGGCCTTCGAGCCGCACGCGCTGCACATCTGGCCGCGCGGCGAGTTCATGCTCATCGCGCTGCCCAACCCGGACCATTCCTTCACCGCGACGCTGTTTATGCCGGCGCTTGGCGCCACCAGCTTCGAATCACTCGGCACGCCGGCGACGGCCCGCGCCTTCTTTGCCCGCGAATTCCCGGATACCCTGGCACTGATGCCGGATTTCGACGAGCAGTTCGCGCAACACCCGCAGGGGAAGCTGGCCACGCTCTACTGCTGGCCCTGGCACGTGCGGCGCATGCTGCTGATCGGCGACGCCGCCCACGCGATCGTGCCCTTCCACGGCCAGGGCCTCAACTGCGGCTTCGAAGACTGCGTGCTGCTCGCTGGCCTGCTTGCACGCCACACCGACAGCCAGGTTGCCTGCACCGAGTTCGAACACCAGCGCCGCCCCGACACCGACGCCATCGCCGCCATGGCGCTTGAGAACTACCAGGAAATGCGCGCGACTGTGCTGGCCCCCGATTTCGCGGCGCGCAAGCAGCTGGCGCTCGACCTCGAGCGGCGTTTCCCGGAGCGCTTCATCCCGCGCTATTCGATGGTGATGTTCCACCCGGAGATTCCGTACTCCGAGGCACGGCGTCGCGGCACTCTGCAACGCGGCATAATCGACGCGCTGCTGGCGGCGGGCGCTGGCGCCGATTCGGCGCTGGCGGCGCGGCTCATGGGCGAGTCCGGCCGATGACCCCGGCCGGCCGCCTGCCCCTTACGGTCTGGGGATGGATGACTTTGCAGGGGCACTCTGGCGCAGCTTTGCGGCTTCAGCCCCGCGGCCCTGCGCTTCCAGAGCGTCCGCGAGCCGCAGGTAACCGTCGGCGTCGTCGGGCTTCAGTACGATGTATTTGCGCAGGGACGCTTCGGCCTCCCGGGCGCGTCCGGCCTCCAGCAGCAGGACGCCAAGATCGTACTGAGCACCGGGCTTATTGGCATCGAGTTCAATGGCCCGCCGGTACTCGTGCTCCGCTGAACGCTTGTCACCGCGCTCATCGAGGATGTTGCCCAGGCTGACGTGCGCGTCTAGGTTGCGCGGATAGAGCGCGAGTGACTCTTGCAAACGCGATTCAGCCTCGCTGATACGACCGGCGCTTGCGAGCCAGGAGCCGAAGGCCGCCAGCGTGGCGGCACGGTCATGGATACGCCCCGCATCCGCCTGCATCTCCAGAAGGTAGAGGAAGTCCCCATCGCTGATGTCGTCGGGTACCGCGCCACGCCACTCCGGGTTCTCGTTTACCCGTTGCACGTGGGCGCGCATCTGCGCTTCGACGAGGTCGAGTCGCCGGCCCTCCGACATCTCCACCGCCTTCTCGAAGGTCTTTTCCGCCGCAGTGTAACGGCGCTGCTCGAGCAGGCGCTCACCGATGCGCGCATACTCTTCAATGACCTTGCCGCTGCGATAGAGATTCCACTGCTCCTGGATCGAGGGGAGCAGGAAGGCGAGCACCACCACGGCCCCGCTGGCGAGGCCAGCGAGAAACGATCGGTGCCGCTGCCACCTTGTAGCGCGCGTCCCGGACAACGACGCGTCCGGCGCCAGCGCGACCGCCAGCCGTGCGCGAGTTACCGGGTCGCGCAAGGCTGACTCGATCTCTTCGATGCGCGGCGGGGAATTTTCGCGACTTGGGTCGTTCATTGATCCTTGCTCTCCAAATCGACAGGGCCGGTGCGTCCATGAAGTCGCGTTTGCGCAGCGGAAGCCCGAGCGAGCGCGAAGCGCGCGAACCACTCGTTTGACTCGATGAGTTCACCGGGAGTCCCCGTAGCAACCACGACCCCGCCTTCCAGGATAATGACCTGGTCCGCATCCTGCACCATGGAATAGCGATGTGCTATCACCAGCGTCGTTGGCTTGCTGGCAGCATTCAGGAGCGCGTTGCGGATCTCGTTCTCCGTGGCGTAGTCGAGATTCGCGGTTGCTTCATCGAGCACCAGCACGCGCGGCTTCGAGACGAGCACGCGCGCCATCTGCAGGCGCTGACGCTCGCCAACCGAAAGCCCGGCGCCGCCCTCGCCAATCTCCGTCGCCAAACCCATAGGCAGACGCTCGATCAGGGCGCCGAGACCCGCGGCACGAGCGGCCAGCTCGACTTCCCCGTCGTTCGCCTCCGGGCGCTTGTAGCGAATGTTGTCGGCGAGCGTGCCAGGAAACAGAGCACCGTCCGCCGCGACCACACCCACGACGGCGCGCCAGGCGCCTGGATCAAGGGTATCAAGCTGCTGACCATCGACCAGTATCTGGCCCGAATCCGGTTCGTACAGACGCAGCAGCAGATCGACGGCAGTGGTTTTGCCGGAGCCCGATGGCCCGACAATGGCCGTGGTTCTTCCGGCGGGAATGACCAGGCTCAGCCCCTTGAGTGCCTCGCGCCCCCGTCCGTAGCTGAAGCGTACAGCGCGAAATTCAATGCGCCCCGGCCCCGGACTGGGCGCATTTCCCTGCGGCTCCTCCTTGCCCGATGCCATCAGCCCAAGCGCCCGGCGCAACGATGCCAGGTGTTCCTGGAGCGTGACGGCCGTGGCCGACAGAGTTTCAATCGGGCTGAATAGCTTATCCAGGTAGGCGACAAACATGACCACGTCTCCCGGCGTGAGCTGGCGCTCGAGAACCAGGAAACCGCCATATCCGAGCACCAGGGCCTGGCTCGAATAGTTCAGCGTGGTTTGCCAGAACAGGAACGTACTGGCGAGGCGATTGCGCCGCAGATATTGGTCGTAAGCATCGTCGCTTTGCGTGCGCAGCAACCGTGCTTCCCGCTCCTCAGCGCCCGAGAGCTTGACGGTCTTGATTGCGCCCAGCGCGCCCTGAATTCTGGCTGCCACCCGCTCCCACATGCCATAGTAGTTATCCAGGCCGGTCTCGAGCCGAGTCACCGACCGGTGTACGATCCAGATGTACGGCGGCAGCAACAACAGCGCCGCCAGGGACAGGCGCCAACTCTGTGTGAACATGATCGTGAGTGCTCCGGCAACCCTCACCAGTTCCGGGGCGAGATCTTGTGCCGCAGCCTGGACGATGGGCGCAACCTGATCGAGTTGGTTGATCTGCTTGGCCAGCGCCCCGCTTGATCGCCGCCAGAAGAATGACAACGGCAGCCGCAGGACGTGGCGAAAGGATCCCTGGATGACGTCCGATTCGATGCGGCTGGCGAGCACCGCAGTACGCTGGTTCGCAAGCAGCTGCAATCCGTGCCCGGCAACCCGGATGACCAGCAGGAAACCCACGGCCCACAACAACGTTTCGAGCGCCTGATCGAGAGATCGCGGTGCAACCCTATTGCGCAGATGAGGCGTGGTGGAGTGCGGCATCGCAACGGCCTTGTGACCAGGTGCAACCACCACCGGGGGCTCGCGCGCTCCTTGGGCGCTGTCACGCGCCGCGTGCCCGACCGCCACCTCACCGCCCTCCACAAACAGGCCCGCGATATCGTTAACCGCCGCGCGATAGATGAGCGGCTCACCAAGATCAACCGCAGTCGCCAGCACAGCGAGCGCGGCAATTACAGCAAACCGGCGCGCGTGGGGCCGTGCGAGCTTCAGCAACTGCGGCCAGATCTGCGCCAGGCCGGCTCTCACAGATTCATTGCCCGGAATGTTCATGAGCAGGCGACGGCCTAATTGACGACAAACATCGCCGTGACCGCCGCTCCCATGACGCCCGTGGCCAGCCAGCCGAGCACCCGGTGACGCCAGCTGAGCGTGTGGTCTCCCAACACCTCCCGACGTGTTCCCAGCCACATCATCACTGCCATGATGGGAACGGCAATGATGCCGTTGGCAACAGCGCTCCAGACCAGGGCCTTGATCGGATCCAGCGTGGTGAAGTCAACCAGCGTACCGACGAGCGTGCCAACACCAATCACCATGAAGAAGCCACGCGCCTCCAGAAGACTGCGATCGAGGCCAGACCGCCACTGCAATGCATCCGCCACGGCGTAGGCCGAGGAGGCCGCCAGCACGGGAACAGCCAGCATCCCGGTGCCGATGATGCCCAATGCGAACAACGTGAATGCGAAATTTCCCGCCAGGGGTCGGAGCGCCGCAGCCGCCTGCGCGGTTGTCTGAATGTTAACGATGCCGTGGGCATGAAGGGTCAACGCGGTCGCCAGCATCACGCAGAAGGCGATTGCATTGGAGAATACCATGCCCACGGTGGTATCAAGCTTGATGCGATACAGGTGTTCGCGCATGAACATCGAAGTCGGGGCAAGGTCGCGTTCAGTGCCGGCACTAGCGTCCAGACGTTGGCGCTGTTCGGCCTCCTGGGCAGCCTGCCAGAAGAACAGATATGGACTTATGGTGGTGCCCAATACTGCGACCACCATGGTCCAGTACGCGCCACCATGCTCAAAATGCGGAATCAGCGACTCGCCGAGCACCGCCTCCCAGTTCACGTGCAGCATGAATACGACTGCCACATAAGACAGCAGTGCCAGCGTCAGCCATTTCAACACGCGAATCATGGCGTCGAACCCCAACCACATGGGCAGGATCGTGCACAGCAGGCCGAACAGCAGCGCATGACCATGCTCCGGGCCACCGACGAGCAACTGCAACGCTTCACCCATTGCCGCGATATCGGCCGCAATGTTGAGCGTGTTTGCGAACAGCAGCAGAGCTACAATGCTCACTGTCGCCCACGGCGGCAGCACACGCCGGATACTCGCCGCCAGGCCCTGACCGGTCAGCCAGCCAACTCGGGCGCTGACCAGCTGAATGCCAATCATCAATGGCGTCGTAAACGCCATGGTCCACAGCAAGCCGGCGCCGAACTGGGCGCCCGCTTGCGAATAAGTCGCCAGGCCGCTTGGGTCGTCGTCTGCTGCACCCGTGATGAGGCCAGGCCCCAGACTATCGACCAATTGTTGCGCGCGGCGGACGTTGAACATGCGGAACCACACAGGCCACTAGCCGCCGCATTATGCGCGAGTTCCATTCCCCCCGCCTACCAGAAGCACGCGAGGTTCTGCCAATGCCAGCGCAGTGCGTTTGATCAATAGTGATCGCCGGCACAGAGAAACTTCAGACCGAAGTCAATCAAGGGCACAGGTGTCGCCTGGGGCAATTCACATGGAGTTGTTTGAACTCGCAAGCGGCCCGCAGGCAACCTACGGCTACGTCCTCTCGAGCGTCAGGAAACTCATCGGCCAGGCGTGACGTTCGTCCGCGGGGTGTTCGACAGGCGAGAGCTCGCGCCATTGCCCCGCGCCCAGGTCCGGAAAGTGC
>JAYTXT010000030.1:0-6867 GCA_043742765.1 Gammaproteobacteria bacterium
GCGCCGTCGACGTCGTACAGGCGCAGCTCGCGGATGCCGAGCATGCCGCAGAAGGCGATCGCCTGGAATTCGCTTTGCGCGCCATTGCCGATCAGCGCCATGACCGAGCTGTCCTTGCGCGCCAGCCATTTCGCCGCGAGCGCGGACATCGAGGCGGTACGCAGCGCCGTGGTCACGGTCAGCTCCGACAGCAGCAGCGGGTAACCGGTGTCCACGTCCGCCAGCACGCCGAACGCGGTGACCGTGAGGAGCCCGGCCGCCGTGTTCTGCGGGTGGCCGTTGACGTACTTGAAGCTGTAGAGGCGGCCGTCGCTCGTGGGCATGAGCTCAATCACACCGACCTTGGAGTGACTCGCCAGGCGGGCGGATTTCTCGAACTCGCTCCAGCGCCGGTAGTCGGCCTCGATCTCGTTGGCGAGCCGTTCCATGAACGGCCCTGCACCAAGGGCTTGCACCAGCCTCTGGATGTCGCTGACGCCAATATAATCCACCATGACACGCGCTCCTCCAGGCCCGGGCCGCCGCGGTCTGGCTGCGGCCCCGAAGTTCATCATCCCTCCGGGCACGGCTAACAAGAAGCGACCTAGGTGCGCAATATGTGGGGTATATTGGTTATAATGGCAGAGTTAATTGTCATTTTGATCAAAAATAGCCCATGGACGAGCTCGACCACCAGCTGATCGCCCGCCTGCGCAGCAACGCGCGCGTGACCGTCGCAGCGTTGGCCAAGCAGCTACAGGTGGCACGCGGCACGATCCAGAACCGCATCGCCCGCCTCGAGCGCGACGGCACTATCGCCGGCTACACGGTGAGGCTCGGCACAGCGCTCGACGAGCAGGGCATCACCGCGCTCATGACGATCGCCGTGGAGGGCAACAGCGCCGATGCGGTGCTGCGCAGCCTGCGTGGCGACCCGGCCGTGCGGACGCTTCATACCACCAACGGGCGCTGGGACATCATCGCGGAACTCCGTGCCGACACGCTCGAGGCTTTCGATCGCGTACTCGGGCGCATCCGCAAGGTCGAGGGCATCGCCAGCACGGAAACCAGCCTGCTGCTGTCGACCCATAAACTCTAGAAAACGGCAGGGGAGTTCACACGATGCAGAGCGAGACCGTGATGGTTGAGGGCAGTGGCGAACTGAGGCGCGTGCTGGCTTCGCGCCACGTGACCATGATCACCATCGGCGGCATCATGGGCGCGGGCCTGTTCGTGGGCAGCAGCGTCACGATCGCGGCGGCGGGCCCCGCCATCGTTCTCTCCTACCTGGTTGCCGGCACCATGGTGCTGCTGATCATGCGCATGCTCGGCGAGATGGCGGTCGCGCTGCCGCAGCTGCGCTCGTTCGGTGATTTCGTGCGCACCGGGCTTGGCGACTGGGCCGGCTTTCTGGTCGGATGGCTGTACTGGTATTTCTGGGTCGTGGTGGTGCCGGTCGAGGCAATCGCCGGGGCGCAGCTGCTGCAGTTGTGGATGCCGCTGCCCGCCTGGGTGCTGGGTGTCGTGCTCATGGCGGCGATGACCGGCGTCAACCTGATGTCGGCACGCTCCTACGGCGAGTTCGAATTCTGGTTCGCGCTCATCAAGGTGGCAGCGACCATCGCCTTCATGCTCACGGCCGCGGCCTGGGTCTTTGGCCTGACATCGGGCGGCGTACCGACCTGGAGCAATCTGGTCAGCGGTGGTGGTTTCGCGCCGCACGGCGTACTGGCGGTGTTGGCAGGCGTCACCAGCGTATTCTTCGCCATCATGGGCGCGGAGATCACCGTGATTGCGGCCGCCGAATCGCACGAACCAACACGCGCCGTGGCGCGCATGGCCACGTCCGTGATCGCGCGTATCCTGATTTTCTACGTCGGCTCGATCCTGCTGATCGTCACAGTCGTGCCGTGGCAGCAGATCGTGCCCGGAAAATCGCCGTTCACGGCAGCGCTGACGGCCATGCACTTTCGCTGGGCGAGCACGGCGATGACCTTCATCATCCTGACGGCGGTGCTCTCCTGTCTGAACTCGGCGTACTACATCACCTCGCGGGTGTTGTTCGCGTTGGCCGCGCGGGGCGACGCGCCCGCCGCACTGGTGAAGCTGAACCACCGCGGCGTGCCGGTGCGCTCGGTGCTGATGGGCAGCGTGGCGGGCCTCGCCGGCATCGCCGCCGCCACGATCTCGCCGCAGGTCGTGTTCGCCTTTCTGGTGAACGCTTCCGGTGCGCTGGTCGTGCTGATCTACATGATCATCGCGGTGGCGCAGATCAAGCTGCGCCGCGCGCGCAGTGCCGCGGAACAAAAGGCCCTGCCGGTGCAGATGTGGCTATACCCCTACGCGAGCTACCTGGCCGTTGCCGGCATGGCCGTGGTGCTGCTGGCGATGGCCAGCACGCCGTCGATGGCCAGCCAGTTCTACACCAGCATGGCGACGGTGGCGCTGGCGCTCGCCGCCGCCTGGGTGCACGGGCGGCGCAAGCGCGCTGCGCGGCGCTAGTGCCTAAAAATACGCAGCTGCCGCAACGGCAGCTCGAGCGGCATGCCGGCCAGCGTCGACCCCTGCTGCGCCACCTGCGACTTCGCGAAGCCGGTGGCCGCGGGGCATGCGGGGTTGGATAACGTGGCGGTTGCGATGTAGTTCAGCGCCGCAGCCAGCCGGCCCTCGACCGGGTCGCCCAGCGCGTGGCCGAAGTCATCGGCCACTGAGCATCCGGGCAAAGTGGCACCTCTGGGCAGGGGCGCGTTCTGCGGCGAGAAGCCATCGGTATAGTCGCCGAAGTTCATGGCATTCACGCCGCGGAACTCGATCGAGAAATAGGTCGTGCCGCAGTTGTCCTGCGGGTAGAAGCCGTAGGGTTTGCCGCAAGTCGTCGAGCCAATCTGCACGACCTCTACATTTATTCCACGCAGACCGTTGATGATCGACTCACTGGCGGAACAGGTATCCGGGCCGGTTAGCACGTACACGCGCGACAGATTCAGCGTTGGCAGCGCTTGCCCGCTGGCAAGCAGGGTAGGCGCAAAACCCTGCGATACCGACTCAAAGGGTACCGGCGTGATGGTTTGCCCGGTGACCGGATCGATCGTGAGGTGCTTGCTGTTGAACTGCGTGAGCTCGAAGGTCCTGCCCGCCGTGCGAGTAAGGCCGGCGATCATGTAGGCCACTTCGCTGGCGATGTCGAGATAACCTCCGCCGTTGTAACGGATGTCGAGCACCAGATCCGTGACTCCAGCCGTCTGCAGCATCGTGAACGCGTCGAACAGTGCCACCTCGGAAGTCGCCAGATGATCGTTGAACAGCATGTAGCCGGCCGTACCGGTCGCGGTCGGAATTGTCGTGACGTTCTGCACCGGAGTCGAGGTAACGTTGTCGGAAGTCAGCGTGAATGTCCGTGGCGTGGCCGCACCCGGGTCGAGAACCTGGAATTCATGACTCTCAGGGATCGCCGCCGGATAGAGCCCCGCGAGTATCGTATTGACGCTCGCCTGGTCGGGGGGATTCACAACATCGACACCGTCTACAAACAAAACCTTTGCGCCGCGGCCAATGCCTGCGGCGCTGGCCGGTGAATTCGGCTCGGAATACGCTGCCTCGAGATCATTTCCGGTTACACCGGGCATGTTTGGCAGCAGCACCCAGTACGCGCCGTAGCCGGCCTGCGCACCCGTCTGTGACAGCGCTTCCCAGTCGGCGGTCGGGTAGGTGAAGTGAAATTTGTCCTTCGGCGCTCCGGAAGCGGTCATCGCGTTGGTCTTGAGCACCTTGAAATACTCATCGGTGGTGGTAAACATCGAAGGATTCTGGTCCGTCACTTCGTTGAACCACAGGTACAGGTCGTTGGTCCATGAGCGCAGCCAGTTGTTCTCATCGAGCGTGGCGCCGGCGCGATCGGGATAGGCCATCTGCGTAAACGGATCGACGCCGCTGCGCGGCACGGCGCACTTGTTGGCGAAGCCGGATGCCGGCTGGTACACGCCGGACGTCCAGCCCACGGGGGTCATGGTGGGGCCACTGCTGCCGCCACCGCCGCCACAGGCGCTCAAAAGTAACGCACAGAGAGCCAAACCTGTCGTGATCCGCATGTGACGATCTCCCAGTCAACGCGTCGCCGTGGCGACGCTGCCTGTGCAGACGGCGCAGCCACCCCCCCACAGAGCATTGCACCGCGCGGATTCGGGTGCAACGTACAATCGACTTACGGGCATGATATCGCGGGCAGCAGTTGCGAGATAGAATCGGTCTTGCGTATGGGCTGGAGAAAGACATGGTCTGGGTAGATATCGTCGGATTGCTGGCCGTCGTGCAGCTGTTTGTGTTTGGTACGTTGGTAGGCCGCGCGCGCGGGATGTACGGGGTTGCTGCTCCCGCGACCACGGGACACCCCGTGTTCGAGCGCTACTACCGCGTGCAGATGAACACGGTAGAGGCCCTGCTGGTGTTCCTCCCGGGTCTCTATCTCGGGGCCAGATACTGGTCACCAAAATACGCAGCGCTCCTGGGCGTGATCTACCTGATCGGCCGGGTTATCTATCTGGTCGCCTATGTCAGCGACCCTAAGAAGCGGAGCCTGGGTTTCAGTTTGAGCATGGTGCCGGCTATCGCGCTGGTCATCGCCGCCCTGGTAGGGGCGATCCGCGCAGCGCTGCAGAGCTGATCAGGCTGCCACTGACGCCATATTAAGACACGTAAGGATCTCTTAATAAGCGTAATATAGCCTCCACTACTCGCCCGCTCGCCTAAGTAGCGGGAGATCGTTGCGGGAGGCGCCATGCGAGTCCTGTTGATCGAAGACGACGCGATGCTGGGCAAGGCGGTGCAGATCGGCCTGGAGCAGCAAGGGCATGCGGTCGACTGGGTGCAGGACGGCGTCGCCGGCGAGGCGGCGGCCCTGGCCAGCGAATATGCCGCGGTGCTGCTCGACCTGGGGCTCCCCCGGCAGAGCGGCATGCAACTGCTCGAAAAACTGCGCCGCGGTGGCTACCAGCGGCCGGTCATCATCATCACCTCGCGTGACGAGATTCCGGAGCGGATCCTCGGCCTCGACGCCGGGGCCGACGATTTCCTGGTCAAACCCTTTGATCTTGACGAACTGGGAGCCCGGCTGCGCGCTGCGGCGCGGCGCGCCATGGGCCGTGCGGCCGCAATCGTCGAGCACGGCACGCTGAAGGTGGATCCCGCCTCACACAGCGTGCGGCGCGGCAACGCGACCATCGCCCTGACCGCCCGCGAGTTCGCCCTGCTGCTGCAGTTGCTTGAGCACCGCGGCCGGGTGCAAAGTCGCACACAACTGCAGGACGCGCTCTATAGTTGGAGCAATGAAATCGAGAGCAACGCCGTTGAAGTGCATGTGCATCACCTGCGCCGCAAGCTCGGCCGCGAGCTTATCCGCACGGTGCACGGCCACGGCTACATGATCGATGTTCCGGAGACCGGCCAAGCCGCAAGCGCCGCAGGCTGAATCCACCGCCGGCGGGTCGGCACGCGCGAGGCTCCTGGCGCTCACGGTTGCCGCCGCCTGCTGCCTGATGAGCGTCGGCGCAGCACTGATATTCCTCGAAGCGCGCGCCAGCAGTCAGCAACTCTACGACGATTCCCTGCGTGAGACAGGCAAGCTGCTGCTGCAGCTTGCGCAGCACGAATTGACCGAACACGGCCGCTCGCTCGGGGTCACGCTGCTCGAGACCGAGACCGAGTCTGATCCCGACTCTTTCCGCTTCCAGGTCTGGACCGACGACATGCGTGCGGCCTATCGCAGCGCCGGCGCACAGGTGACGCCATTCGCGCCACTGGACGCCAGCGGCTTCGGCTGGACGCGTATCAATGGCGCGCCCTGGCGGAGCTTCGCACTGTGGAATCGCCAGCACACGTTGCAACTGCAGATCGTCGAGTCGCAGGAGTACCGCCAGGTATTGCCGCGGGCGATCTTCTGGCGGTTGGCGGCCACGCTGGCCCTGCTGGTGCCGGTCAGCGTCGCCCTGTTGTGGTGGATCATCGCCCGCAGCCTGCGCAGCGTGCGCCAGCTCGAGCGCATGCGTGAGTCGCTGGCTTTCGAGCGGCGCTTCACTTCCGACGCGGCGCACGAGCTGCGCACGCCGCTGGCGGCTATCCGGGCCAATACCCAGGTGATGCAGGGCGCGCGCACGCCGGAGGAATTCACGACTGCTGCGGTAAACCTGCTGGCCAGCGTCGATCGCAGTGGACGCCTGATCGAGCAGTTGCTCGCGCTCGCCAGGGTCGATGCCAGTGCGAATCTGCCGCAGCCCTTCGAAGTCGTCGACCTGGCGCCGCTGGTGCACGCGCAGCTGGCCGAACACGAGCGCTTCGCGGCGCGGCGCCTGGTCGAAATTGAAGCCAGCACCGAACCTGCGAAAGTCCGCGGTGATCGTGAATTGCTGTCCGTGCTGCTGCGCAACCTGGTCGACAATGCCATCCGCTACTCGCGCGCCGATACGCGCGTGGTGATTTCCTGCGATACCCTTGCGGACGGTGTTGAACTGGCGATCAACGACGAAGGCGTAGGCATTGTCCCGGAAGAGCGCGCGCGCGTGTTCGAACGCTTCTACCGCGCCAGTGGCACACACGACTACGGCAGCGGCCTGGGCCTGTCGATCGTCAGAAGAATTGCCGACCTGCACGGCGCCAGCACCGCGATCAGCACTGGCGCCGGGCAGCGCGGCACCTGCTTCACGCTGCGGTTTCCGGTTATCGCCACCGGTCGGAACGGGTGATGGCCAGGCGCCGCATCGACCGGACTGAGCCCGCTTCCGCGTTCGATCGCCTGCCGCTCAACGCGCTGCGGGTCTACGAAGCGGTGGCGACGCGGCTGAGTTTCGCGGCGGCCGCCGATTCCCTGCACGTTACGCCGGCCGCCGTAAGCATGCA
>JAYTXT010000031.1:0-9095 GCA_043742765.1 Gammaproteobacteria bacterium
GCCGCTGCTCGTCACCGAAGCGCTTGATGCCATCCGCGCCTGCGCCCGTGCGCAGGGGTTCGATGAGCGCGAGCAGGTGTTCATCGACAAGACGGCGGCGGTCTGGGAAAACGCGCTCGGCGCCACGCAGACGCAGTCGCTGTTCGCGAGCCGGCGCATCCTCGAGATCCGCATGGCCGGCGGCAAGCCGGGGCACGGCGCCGCCTCGCTCCTGAAGCTGATCGCGGCGGCGGGCGACGATCTGCTGCTGCTGATCGCCACCGGCAGGCTCGATCGCGATGCCCAGGGCGCGCAATGGGTGCACTCGGTGCAGCAGCGCGGTGCCTGGGTGCCGGTGTGGTCCATCGAGGCCGCGCAGTTCCCGGACTGGTTGCGCCGCCGGTTGCGTGCGGCCGGCCTGGAGCTCTCCGCCGATGCGGTCTCACTGCTGGCCGAGGCCACGGAAGGCAACCTGCTGGCCGCGCACCAGGAAGTCGAAAAACTGCTGCTCCGCTACGGCAGCGGTGCGCGGCTCGGGTTGGATGAGTTGGCTGACGCCTTTGGCGACAGCGCCCGCTTCGACGTGCTGCGCCTTACCCAGGCAATTGCCGCAGGCGATGCCGCGCGGGCGCTGCGGATCCTCGCGGGCCTGCGCGCCGAAGGCGACGAGCCGGTGCGGGTGCTGTGGTGGCTGGTGCGGGCACTGCGCGGCGGGCAGGCGGCCGGGCAGCCTCCGGTGTCGATGGGGCGCCTGGTGGCGCGCGCGGCGCGCGTTGATCGCGTCGCCAAGGGCCAGGCGCACGGCGACGCCTGGGACGAGCTCGCCTTGCTGGCCGCGGAGATGTGCGGCCGGCGTACACTGCCGCTGCCGCGTTTCGCGGCGCTGTGGGAGCGGGCGCGCGTATGAGCGAGCCGATAGGCCTGTTCGGGGGCACCTTTGATCCGATCCACTATGGGCACCTGCGCACCGCCTTCGAACTGTGGCAGTTGCTGCAGCTCGAGCAGGTGCGCTTCCTGCCCACCGGCAATCCGCCGCACCGCGAGTCCTCGCTGGCGCCCTCCGAGCTGCGGCTTTCGATGGTGCGCGCGGCCATCGCCGGCCAGAACGCCTTCGTGGTCGACGATCGCGAGATGCGGCGCAACGGCGTCTCCTACACCGTCGACACGCTGCTCGACCTGCGCGGCGAATACCCGGAGCGCTCGCTGTGCCTGCTGCTGGGCATGGACGCGTTCCTGGGCGTGCCTCACTGGCACCGCTGGCGGGAAATATTCGACCTGGCGCACGTCGTGGTCGCGCACCGCCCGGGTTGGAAGGCGCCGTTCACGGGACCCTTGGGCGAGGTGATGGTCGATCGCGGCACCGGCAACATCCGCGACCTGCACGAGTTGCGGGCGGGCCGCATCTTCGTGCACGCCGTCACGCAGCTCGAGATTGCCTCCACCGACTTGCGCGGGCTGATCCTCGGGCACCGCGACCTGCGCTACCTGGTGCCGGACGCGGTCCGCGACCTCATCGTCACTTCCGGGTGCTATGCTCGGCCGCAGAGGTGAACTTGCACGCATGAGCACATCCCGCCGCAGCCCGCGTCCGCGCCGGCTCAAGACCAGCCAGGGTTCCGGCCCCGTACGGCGCAAGTTCCCAGCTAAAGCCCCAGCTAAAGCCCCAGCTAAAGCCAAGTCCACTTCCAAGACCAAGCCGGCGGCCGCCGCGCGGCCGGCCAAGGCGCCGCGCGGGAGCGAACTGGTGGCGCTGGAGAAGCTGGCGCTCAAGGCGCTCGAGGACATGAAGGCGGTCAACATCAAGGTGCTCGACGTGCGCGGCCTCACCGACGTCGCCGACACCATGATCGTGGCCTCCGGCACCTCCGACCGGCACGTGCGCGCCATCGCCGAGAACGTGGTCGTGAAGGCCAAGGCCGCCGGCCAGCGCCCGCTGGGCACCGAGGGTCGGCAGGATGCCGAATGGGTGCTGATCGATCTGCAGGACGTGCTGGTGCACGTCATGCTGCCGCGGATCCGCGAGTTCTACGCGCTGGAGCAGCTGTGGGAGGCGCCGCAGGTGCAGCGCCGCGGCGCCACCGGCGCGTCGCGCGCGCGTCGCGCCTAGGCACAGCAATGCGCACCGCCGGGACCGCATGCGCCTGCGAGTGATCGCCGTGGGCACGCGGATGAGCGCCTGGGTGGTGGCCGCGTTTGCCGATTACACGCGCCGGCTGCGCGGCGCCGATGCGCTCGAGCTCGTGGAAGTGCCGGTCGCCCGGCGCAATGGCAGTGGCGATACGGTGCGCGCGATCGCGACCGAAACGCAGCGTATCCTGACGCTGCTTGCGCCGCGCGAGTACGCGGTGGCCCTTGACGAGCGCGGCCGCTCGTTCACGACGCTGCAACTGGCCGACTGGCTGGCCGGGCGGCGCCAGGCCGGCGAGCCGGTGAGCTTCATCATCGGCGGGCCCGACGGCCTGGGCGCGGAGGTGCTGGCGCGCGCGCAGCTGCGCTGGTCGCTGTCAACGCTGACCTTCCCGCATGCCCTGGTGCGCGTGTTGCTGGCCGAACAGCTCTATCGCGCCTCGACGGTGCTGGCCGGACACCCGTACCATCGCCAGTAGCCATGACCGCCAGCGACCAGCATGCCGCCCATCACCCGCCAGCGCCGCCGGCGTTGCTGCTGGCGTCGGGCTCGCCGCGGCGGCGCGAATTGCTCTGGCAGATCGGCGTTGCGCACGCCATTGCGATTGCCGATATTGACGAACAACCGCTCGTGGGCGAAGCCGCGGCGGAGTGCGTACAGCGCTTGGCGCTCGCCAAGGCCAGCAAGGTCTGGCACGGGCAGCTGCCGGTGCTGGGCGCCGACACCGCGGTGGTGATCGATGGCGCGATGCTCGGCAAGCCGCGCAACCGCGACGCTGCTCTGGCGATGCTCGCGCGCCTCTCGGGCCGCACACACCGGGTGCTGACGGCCGTGGCGTTGGTCGACCGACGCGGGAGCGAGGTGCGATTGAGCGACAGTGAAGTGTGCTTCCGCGCGCTCGACCCGTCCGAGTGCAGGCGCTATTGGGAGGGCGGCGAGCCGCGCGACAAGGCGGGCGGCTATGCGATTCAGGGCCTGGGAGCGGTGTTCATCAGCGAGCTGCGTGGCAGCTATTCAGGCGTGATGGGCCTGCCGTTGTTCGAGACCGCGGCGCTGCTTGATGCTGCCGGCGTGCCGCGCTGGCAGCCCGCCGCGGCGCGTGGCGTCGGCTGATGCGCGAGATACTCGTCAACGTCACGCCGCGCGAAACGCGCGCCGCGCTGGTCGAGAATGGCGCCACGCTGGAGCTGTACATCGAGCGCGCGAGCCGCCGCGGCATCGTCGGTAATCTCTACAAGGGCCGGGTGTCGCGTGTGCTGCCGGGCATGCAGGCGGCGTTCATCGACATCGGGTTGGCGCGCACCGCGTTCCTGCACGCCGCCGACATCGCCCGCGCGGTGCCCGCCGATGCCGAGAGCGGCGTGCCGCCCGTGGCAGACATCGGCAAACTGGTGCTGCCCGGCCAGGACATCCTGGTGCAGGTGCTGAAGGATCCGCTCGGCAGCAAGGGCGCCCGGCTCACGACTTTTGTGTCGCTGCCTTCGCGCTTCCTGGTCTACATGCCCTGCGGCCGCGGCGTCGGCGTCTCGGCGCGCATCGCCGATGAGGCCGACCGCGAGCGGCTGCGCGCCATGGTGCGCGAGGCAGCCGACCTCCAGCAGGCCGGCGGCGGCTACATCGTCCGCACCGCGGCGCGCGGCGCGCCACCCGAGGCCTTGCGCGCCGACATGCTGTACCTGGCGCGGCTGTGGGACCACGTGCGCCAGGAGCAGCTGCGGGTGACGAGCGGTTCACTGGTGCACGCGGACCTGCCGCTCGGCGCGCGCATGCTGCGCGATGAGCTCGGCGCCGAGGTGCGCCGCGTGCTGGTCGACGAGCCCGGGGAATACGACCGGCTCCGCCAGTTCGCCGCCGCCTTCATGCCCGAGGCGGCGGCGCGCATCGAGCAATACACGGGTGCGCGGCCGCTGTTCGAGCTGCACGGCATCGAGGTAGAGATCGACCGCGCGCTCGATCGCCAGGTGCAACTGCAGTCGGGCGGCTACCTCGTCTTCGACCAGACCGAGTCGATGACTACTGTCGATGTGAACACCGGCGCATTCGTCGGCAGTCGCAATCCCGAGGATACTGTGTACCGCACAAATCTCGAGGCGGCGATCGCAATTGCGCGGCAACTGCGGCTGCGCAATCTGGGCGGCATCATCATCATCGATTTCATCGACATGGAGGACGTCGCGCACCGCGAGCAGTTGCTCGCCGCCTTCCAGGCCGCGCTCGCCGGCGATCGCGCGCAGACGCAGGTAGCCGCTGGTGCGCCGCTCGGTCTCGTGGCGATGACACGCAAGCGCACGCGCGAGAGCCTCGAGCACCTGCTGTGCGAGCCCTGTCAGACCTGCGCCGGCCGCGGCTTCATGCGCAGCGTCGAGACCGTGTGCCATGAAATCTATCGCGAAGCGCTGCGGCAGGGCGCGCAGTTCCAGGTCCGGGAACTGGTGATCCTGGCGCACCCGGAAGTGGTCGAGCGGCTACTCGACGAAGAGGCGCCGGCGCTTGCTGAGCTCGAACAACGGGTGGGCAGGCCCATCCGGCTGCAGTCCGAGGCGCTCTACAGCGTCGAGCAATACGACATCGTGCTAGCCTAGATCCATGGATCTTCCGCCCACCGATAAGGTTCCCCCTGCCTGCTGCGTGGCCGCCGTGCAGATGAATTCCGGGGGCGATCGCGACGCCAACCTCGCCACCGCGGCGCGCCTGCTTGCGCAAGCGGCGCAGCGCGGCGCCCGCGTGGCCGTACTGCCGGAAAATTTCTCGATCATGGCGCAGCGCGATGCCGACCGGCGCGTGCTCGCGGAAGCCGACAGCGCCGGCCCGGTGCAGGATTTCTTGGCGCACACCGCCGCCAGCCTTGGCATGTGGATCGTGGCCGGCTCCGTGCCCATCGCGAACGGCCCGGGCGAACGCATCGCCCAGGCCTGCCTGGTCTATGCCGCAAACGGCGTGCGTGCCGCGCGTTACGACAAGATCCATCTGTTCGATGTCGAACTCCCCGACCGTGCCGAGAGCTATCGCGAGTCGGCGCACATGGCGCCTGGCAACGCCATGCTTACCCTCGATACGCCCGCCGGACGGCTCGGCCTGTCGATCTGCTACGACCTGCGCTTTCCCGAGTTGTACCGCGCCCTGCAGGCCGCCGGCGCGCAGTGGTTCGTGGTGCCCGCGGCCTTCACGGTGCCGACCGGCGAGGCGCACTGGGAGCCGCTGCTGCGCGCGCGTGCGATCGAGAATCTGGCCTACGTGGTCGCGAGCGCGCAATGCGGCGCGCATCCGAACGGCCGCAGCACTTACGGGCACAGCCTGATCGTCGACTACTGGGGTCGGGTGCTCACGCAGCTGCCCGCTGGCGAGGGCGTCGTGACCGCGACCATTGATCTGGCCGCGCAGTCCGAGGCGCGCCGCAAATTTCCGGCGCTCGCGCACCGCGTCGCGTCGCTGCAGGGGTAATGCACATGGGCAGTACGGAAGTGTCGACGGCCACGGCCGCCGCTGGCTCCGCCGAGGCCATGCAGCTCGCGCAACAGGCGCTGCTGGCCCCCGGCGGGCTCGACCAGGCGCGGCTCGGGCAGGCGCTCGACCTGGTGCTGGGCGCCAAGGTGGACGCCGCCGACCTGTATTTCCAGGTCTCGCAGGAAGAGTCCTGGTCGCTCGAGGACGGCATTGTCAAGGAAGGCAGCGCCAGCATCGAACAGGGCGTGGGTGTGCGCGCCATGGCCGGCGAGCGCACCGGCTTCGCCTATTCCGATGAGATCCAGCCCGAGGCGCTCGAGGAGGCCGCGCGCGCCGCGCGCGCCATCGCCGGTCGCGGGATGAACGGCTCGATGCAGGCCTGGCATCGCGTTCCGGGCCTGGCGCTCTACCAGCCGGTCGACCCGCTGCTGAGCCTCGCCGATGAACAGAAGGTCGCCTGGCTGGAGCGCGTCGATCGCGAAACCCGCAAGCTCGACCCGCGCATCGTGCGCGTCATGGCCAGCATTCACGCCGTACACGAGACGATCCTCATCGCCACCAGCGACGGTGCGCTCGCCGCCGACGTGCGCCCGCTGGTGCGCATGAACGTCTCGGTGATCGTCGAGTACAACGGCCGGCGCGAGCAGGGTTACGCCGGCGCCGGTGGCCGTTACACGCTGGCCGAGCTGGTCGCCGGAGAGCGGCCGCTCGAGCTGGGGCGCGAAGCCGTGCGCCAGGCGCTGGTGAATCTGGAGGCCGTGAACGCGCCCGCCGGAACGATGAGCGTCGTGCTCGGACCCGGGTGGCCGGGCATCCTGCTGCATGAGGCCATCGGCCACGGGCTCGAAGGTGACTTCAACCGCAAGGGCACCTCCGCTTTCAGTGGCCGCATCGGCGAGCGTGTCGCCAGTCCGGGCTGCACGGTGGTCGATGATGGCACGCTGCCGGGCCGCCGCGGTTCACTCAACATCGACGATGAAGGCACGCCCACGCAGTGCACGACACTGATCGAGGACGGGATCCTGCGCTGCTACCTGCAGGACCGGCTCAATGCTCGCCTGATGGGCGTGGCGCCCACCGGCAACGGCCGGCGCGAATCTTTCGCGCACCTCACGTTGCCCCGTATGACCAACACCTACATGCTCGCCGGCCCCTACGCGCCTGAGGAAATAATCCGCTCGGTCGAGCGCGGCATCTACGCCGTAAATTTCGGCGGCGGCCAGGTCGACATCACCTCAGGCAAGTTCGTATTCTCGGTGAGCGAGGCCTACCTGATCGAAAACGGCCGACTCGGCGCGCCCATCAAGGGTGCGACGCTGATCGGCAACGGTCCTGACGTGCTGACGCGCGTGGCGATGGTCGGCAATGATCTCAAGCTCGACGCTGGCGTCGGCACCTGCGGCAAGGAAGGACAGAGCGTGCCGGTAGGGGTCGGGCAGCCGACGCTACGAGTGGACGCGCTTACCGTCGGCGGCACGGCGTAGCGACGTTAGCGCGCCGGCGATGTTGGCGCACAGCGGGGAACGACCGTGCAGCCGGTCTGCGGCTCATGGCAGCGCGCGCCTCGTGAACGCGGCCATCAAGGCCTGGCCGCGTTCACGGCGGTCCCTCGCGCAGCCTGGCGCCTTGGCCTTGTTGTGGCATCGCGAGAATCCTGCATAGCACTGGCCGGCGCGCGCGGCCGCGCTCGGCGCGCCGCAATTGCGCCGCAGACCGGCTGCACGGTCGTTCCCCGCTGTGCCTTTGCGTCACCGACGCGCTGCGGCGCCGCGCGGTGCCGCCGACTGTGGGGGCGTCGACACGTGGTGGCGGAGCGCGCGGGGTTGGGCGCTGAATCGAGGCGTTTCTCACCGCGTCCTCGGGCGCCATTCCCCAGACTCCGCTTCTAGGCTGGCGCCTGCGGAGCGCCAAGACTGCCGATCAGATTAGCTAGATCAATTAGATACACGCGTCTTGTACCCGCTTGCATCCAATTTTGCCTATTCGCAGAACGGCTAAGTTACATAGAGAAGTCCGAGAAGAAAGCTAAAGGGGCGCGCAGACTACGCCTTCTCGATTGCTCCTCTTTATGCTCACGTCCGCTTCCACGTTGAAGCGAAGCGTCCGCAACCAGATATAGCTACTCCCGACAACTGCTTTCAGACGCTCCGGTACAGCTGGCCAAAGGGACTGCCAATTTCCGTCCTAACCGACTTCAATCACTTTCACATCATCGACACTAAGAACAGATTGAAGCCTTATATGGTCTGAATGACAGTGAGTGTCGAATGCTCGTGGTTAGTGGGAAGGTAGCACAAGGAACTTAGGTAACGCCGCGTCGCTGCTGGTGCACTGTCTAGCGCGTTCGTCAGCTACTCGGGAAAGTGATCGGGATTCAGGTTCAGCAGGAACTCCTCGCAGGGCATGCACAGTACGCCGTCGCGTAAGAGGCGCTCGGTGCCGCGATACAGAAAGTAACGCCGGCTCTGCGGGTAGTCTTCGGCGAATCCCTTCAGGCCACGCAGATCTTCTGGCCGTACCTGGCGCGCATTCTTGACCTCGACCGCATACAGACCGGATTCGCCATAGAGGACGAAATCGACCTCGACCTGACCGCGGGTTTGCCAATAATGCAATTGGTGCCGCCCCTGGGAATAGTCGCACCAGGCCCGTAGGTGCTGGGCGACCAGCCCTTCCAGCGCAGCACCGTCGAGTTCCGACGGCGTGTCGAGTGGGCCGGCGGGGCGATTGGCCCGGAACACGCCGGCGTCGAAGAAGTAGAATTTTGGGTGTGCCGCCAAAATGCGCTTGGCGCGTATCCTGAACACTTCGAGGCGGAAACCGAGCAGTAGGTCCTCGAGGATTCCGAGGTAACCCTCCACGGTCTTGCGGTTGACATGACAGTCGCGCGCCACGGAGGCGAGATTCAACACCGCGCCGTGGGCGAAACTCATCGCCTCCATGAAGCGGGCGAAGGAGCCTATGTTTCGTACCAGCCCTTCCATCTGGACTTCTTCGCGCATGTAGAGCCCGCTATAGGCATGCAAGACCGATTTCGTGTCGTGCGCTGCCCATACCAGGGGCAGCATGCCCTGTTGCAGCGCTGTCGCGAGCTTGAAGCGATCGCCCAATTCGGTGGCCATGTACGGATGCAGGTGCTTCTCAACGGCGCGACCACCCAGGAGATTCACACCGTGACGGCGCAGCTTGCGTGCGCTCGAGCCCGTGAGGATGAATTGCTGCCGGCTCTTACGTTCGATCAACAGATGCACGACTTCGAGTAGTTCCGGTAGTTTCTGAATTTCGTCGATGACGATCTGTGTCTTGCCGGCATTGGCCGCCACAATTTCCGCCAGCCATTCCGGCCGCGCTGAGAACTGGCGCAGCGTCGCCGGGTCGAGGAGATCTATACGCAAAGCCCCTGGATAGTGATGTGCGCACCACAGCGTCTTACCGGTACCGCGCGGACCAAACAGAAAGTAGTGATCCTTTCCGGGGGTGAAGATTCGTGGGGTAAATGCCATTCTGAGGCGCAGAATGGCATTTGTTCCGCCATTTTGCAATG
>JAYTXT010000032.1:0-4164 GCA_043742765.1 Gammaproteobacteria bacterium
GCGCCGTGCGCCACACGCTCGCCAGCCACGGCTGCTGGTCGCGCGGCCGACCCGCGGGCCGGTAGTAATGCTCGAGCTCCACGAAACCCGCCCCCGTCATGTGGCCGCGCCAGGCCTCCAGGTCGTGGTAAACGCCGTACCGGCCGCCGTTCCAGCCCGCCTCGTTCTGCCCGCGCGGGTTGGAACTGAACAGCACGCCGCTGGGCTTGAGAGCCGCGTACAGCTGACCGAGGACCCGCGGTAGTTCCTGCATCGGTACGTGAAACAGCGAGGCGTTGGCAAAGACGCCATCGAAGTGCCCGGCCGGCAGCTCGAGCCTGAGGAAATCCTGCCGCCACACTTCGCAGCCGCTGTCGGCGCGCGCCATGGCGGCAAAATCGGCGGCGCCTTCCAGTCCGATGGTCCGGTGCCCGAGGCGCGCGAAGGCCTGCAAGTCGCGGCCCGGGCCGCAACCGAAATCCAGGATCGTGAACGGTGGCGTGCCCGCGATGTGACGGAGGAGCGAGTCGATGTTCTGGCTGACGTCGTGATCACGGGTGCCGTCGCGAAACGATTCGGCGCGCTGCTGGTAGTAATCGAGCGTCCCGGCGGAAATGCGGTCCAACTCGCGGGGCGCGAATGACTTGTCGGACATCCCGCTACGCTTCCGCCACCGTTGCGGTCATCATGATTTCATCTCCTCCCCTGGCGTGCACGCCGCCCGGCGCTGCACAGGGTATATTGTCGGCCTACTGCGTGCCGGGCGCCAATTGTCGCGACTTCGGGATGGCGGGAGTGCTCATGGACCAGGATCGATGGAATGATGTGGACGCCTATTTCGAGGCGCAGCTGATTGCCCCGGACCCGGTGCTCGAGGCCGCGCTGGCGGCGAGCACGAAGGCCGGGCTGCCGGACATCCAGGTGACCGCGAGCCAGGGCAAGCTCCTGCACCTCCTGGCGCTCGCCGTCGGCGCGCACCGTATTCTGGAAATCGGCACGCTCGGCGGATTCAGCACGATCTGGCTGGCGCGCGCGCTACCCGCGGCGGCAAACTGGTGACGCTGGAGATCGACGCCACGCACGCAGCAGTGGCCCGCGAGAATTGCCGCCGCGCGGGCCTCGCCGCACAGGTTGATGTGGTCGAAGGCGCGGCCCTCGACTCGCTCGCCCGGCTGCGCGCGCAGCGAGCCGACCCTTTCGATCTCATCTTCATCGACGCCGACAAACCCAATATCCCGGGCTACATGGCAGCCTCGCGGGCGCTCGCACGCGTCGGCACGCTGATCGTCGTCGACAACGTGGTGCGCAAAGGCAAAGTTGTCGAGGATTTGACCGACGCTGCCGTGCAGGGCGTGCGCCGCATGACCGAGTGGGTCGCACACGAGCTTCGGCTCAACGCCACCGTCATCCAGACCGTCGGCGCCAAGGGCTACGACGGATTCCTGCTGGCGCGCGTTCAGGCGACGGGCGAGATGACGCGGACCACCGGCTCCAGGTAATTGCTGAACCCCATACGTTCGTAGAGCCGGCGCGCGCTGGTGTTGTCGCTCATGACGTGCAGGAACGTCGTTTCCCCGCGCGCGCGCTGGAGATTCATCACTTTCAGCATCAGCTGGCGCGCCAGCCCGCGGCCCTGATAATCGGGATGCGTGCAGACACCGCTGATCTCGTGGTACGCACCGGCCTGCATGCGCTCGCCGGCCATGGCCACCAGCCGTTCACCCTCGAAGACGCCGAAGTAGTCCCCCAGTTCAATGGTCCGCAGGCCGAAGGGGCCCGGACGCGTCAGCACAGCCAGATCCATGGCCTGCTGCGCGTGTTCCGGGCCGAGCTGGAATGCTTCGCCTAAAGCTCCGGGCAACGGGCCGGAAACGGACGCCGTATACACCATCAGGCACATGGTCGCGTCGGTCTCGATCTGCCACCCGGCAGGAGCCGGCCCGTCCCAGCCGCTGCAGTAGAAGTGCTCTCCCGGATCGCAAATGGGGGTAAGCGCGTCGAAATCCGGTTGCTGCGCGCTCGCGAAACCCACGATCGGCGAGAAGCCCCGGGCATAGCGGCGCGCGCCGCCCGCGCCGGTCGCGTACCGGGCGTGCGGACCCACCAGTGCGTTCCAGATGACGTTGTCGAGCAAGGATTTCATATACAACGCTCATTCTAGCGGCAGCATCGTCAGGATCCCGAACGTTGACTAGTCCGCGAACTGCCGGGCCCGACAATCCTGTAATTGGCGTGCGCTATCGTCAGCAGATCCTCGTGCGCTTCGAACCCTTCTACGAGGACCTGGGGTTGAATGTTCACTGAGCCGGCGCGGGCGGCGCGCGCTTCCGGTCGGTCTCGGCCTGCAGGTGCCGTTTCACCGTGGGCCATTCCCCGGCAATGATGCTATAGACGCAGGTGTCGCGCAGCGCGCCATCGGCACCGATCATGTGGTTCCGAAGCACGCCGTCGAGTTTGGCACCCAGCCGCTCGATACCGCGCCGGCTCTGTCGATTGAAGAAATGAGTGCGGAAGTCAACCGCGATACAGCCGAGCTTTTCAAAGGCTTGCGCCAGCAGCAATAACTTG
Source organism: Gammaproteobacteria bacterium (assembly GCA_043742765.1). Classification (GTDB taxonomy): domain Bacteria; phylum Pseudomonadota; class Gammaproteobacteria; order Steroidobacterales; family Steroidobacteraceae; genus FEN-1191. Next base: position 2,548 of record JAYTXT010000032.1, read on the forward strand.
CACTGCGTGTTCAGGCCCGTGCGCTGTACGCTGCCGCGATACCAGGTAGCCCCTATTTCAAGGTGGCGGTTCGCTTCATCGATGTTGAGGTAGGTGGTCATGCCGACCGCCCGGCCCGAGGCGCTGTCCAGCACCGCAAAGGGGAGCATGGCGCCCCTGGCTTGCAGGTCCAGGCGCCGCTCAATCTCGGCACCCATCTTTTCCGGAGCCGGGATGCTCGTGTACCACAGCTTCCACAGCTCGCCATCCCCGACCGCCTCGACGAGTTCGTCGTGCTGATCCATTGACAGAGGCACCAGGCGCACACCAGGACCCGTCAGGACGATTGGCTCAATCCATGCCACGGCACACCTCGCCCGCTATGGTAGGTTGTATGAGCCAGTTTGGAAATACGCAGGCGCGTCATAGGCAGGCGCGTCACACTTCATGCGCCTGGCCCCGGCGGATGCGATCGAATTCACCGTCGACCCGCCGGGGCAAACGAGAACTGGATCCCAACCCGCGGCAGCTTGCCATGCCCGGCGTGGCTTCGCGCTGCATTCTGTAACGTGGCGATAAGACAGGCGATTTAGCCGAACGGCGGGCTGTTGTGAACGCATCGTTCAAGGGTTCCCCCATGGGCGTGTTGGCAGGATCTGCACCGGACCGTAGATCCGCCGCACCACCCGCGTGGATCGACAAGCTGTGCATCGGGCTTGTGGTCTATGTCGTCGTCTGTGCGATATGGATGCTGACGGGACTCGGTGGCGAGCGTGTCCAGCATTACGTCGGCCTGTTGGGTGATTCCCCTGCCTGCCTCAGCGCGGTGATTGTCACCATAGCCACGGCCTGCCGGATGGAGCGTGGCCTCACGCGAACGGCGTGGGGATCACTGTCGGTCGCCCTCGTCCTGTACTTCATCGGCACCACGATCGGCGTCAACTCCTGGCTGCATGACCGCGACCCTTTTCCTGGAGTCGCCGATTTTTTCTTCCTCGCGTTCTATCCATTCTTCATGTTTGCAGTCGGGCTCATGATACGGGCTGCGGCCGTGAAGATACGCTGGACCCAGTTCCTGCTCGATGCCACGGTTCTGGTGACGGGTTTCGGCGCGTTCTTCTGGTTCCTGATAATTCGCCCCGCCGCATCGAGCAGCGAGGTCGACCTGCTCAAGTACACGCTGAGCCAGATCTACATCGCGCTCAACTGTATCCTCGTGCTGGCGCTCGGCGTGCTGCTGCTGGCGGGTGCCGGTAACAAGAACGTCCGCAGTGTACCGCTGCTGCTCACGCTCGGCTTCGCAACGATGCTGCTCGGCGACGTCATGTGGTCGGTGGCGAAAATAACCGGTCACTATCTGTCGGGCGAGCTGCCGGACGTGCTGTACCTGGCCTGCTACCTGCCTCTGGCGTTCGCCGGTCGCGAACAGATGCGCCAGGCCGAGGCCGGGTCCGGCTCTAACGTGTCACAGGGCTCCGCCCAGGCGCTCCCCTACGGCGCCATGCTGACCGCCCTGCTCGTGCTGGTGTCCCTGACGCACGGTGACATCCGCAACCCGGCAACGATGATGACCATCGTCGTGTTCGTGCTCGCGCTGCTGGTGATGGTGCGCCAGGCGATGGTGCTGCGCGAGGACGC
>JAYTXT010000033.1:0-24457 GCA_043742765.1 Gammaproteobacteria bacterium
CTGCTGATTCTGCGGCGCAACCGCTGGGGTTGGGTCGCGGGTGCCCTGAGTTCGTGCGTCTACGTGGGGATCGCCGCGCGCGCCCGGCTGCCGATGCAATCGGTGCTGCAGGCGTACTACGTCGTTATGTCGGTGTATGGGTGGATCAGCTGGACGCGCAATGCCGAGGAGCAGGGCGGGCGCATCTTTCGCTGGCCGCTGCGCCGGCACCTGTTGGCGATCATGCTGATACTCGCCGCCAGCATGCTGAGCGCGCGGTTGCTGGCGTCCGAGACCCAGGCGGCCTGGCCGCTGCTCGATTCGCTGGCCACCTGGACCAGTCTGGTGGCGACCTGGCTGGTGGCGCGTTCGGTGCTCGAGAACTGGTGCTACTGGATCTGCGCTGACCTGATCATGGTGTTCCTGTTCGTTCGCCAGGGCTACGTGCCCACCGCGGGGCTGTTTTCCAGCTATATCGTCATGGCCGTGTTTGGCTTTCGCGCCTGGCTGCGCCGCTACCGCCAGCAGCAGTCGTGAAGCCGGCAGCAGGCGCCGCGCCGCCGGCCGCCGCGCTGGCTCTGGTGCCAGGCCTGGAATCCGGCTCGTCCCCACTGCGCCTCGAACGACTTGCTGCCGGCACCGTCAATGACAGTTGGCGGGTCGATACCGCTCGCGGCCGCTTCGTGCTGCGCGTTGATGCTGCAGCATCGCGCCGGCCCGGAGTCGATCGCGAACGCGAGCGTTGCCTCCACGAGGTGGTCGCGAGCGCCGGCCTCGCGCCGCGCGTGCTGTTGTGGGCCGGTGCTGCCGGCGTCCAGGTGCGCGAATATTTCGAAGGGCGCATCTGGAGCGAGGCCGAAATGGCGCAGCCGGAACCGCTGGCGCGGCTCGGTGGGCGGCTCGCACAGTTGCACTCACTCAAGCCACCGGCCGCCGTCGCGCCTTTTGATCCCAGCGCCTGCGCACAGCAGTACCTGCGACTCATGGATGCCGCGACCGCGGCCACGCTGGGCGCGGCGGCAGTTGCGGCCGAAGTAGGCGCGGCCGCCCTGCAGGTTGCCGGGCATGCCATCCAGTCCGCCATTGTTCATGGCGACCTCACGTACACCAACCTGCTTGAGGGCGCTCATCTTTGGCTCCTCGATTGGGAGTATGCGCAGTGCGCCGATCCGGTCTACGACCTCGCCTGCGTCCTCGCCTACAATCCTGCCGCACGGCCGCAGGCCGCGCGGCTCATGGCGGCGGCTGGAATCAGCGGGCCGGGCGCTGCCGCCCGGCTTGTCGCGGCGACCCGGGTCTACGCAGGCCTGACCTGGCTGTGGCACCAGGCCCGCGCCACTGGCGCCGGCGCCTCCCGATCGGCAAACTAGCGCGCCCCGAACAGTCCCATGGAGTGGTTCATGCCCTTGTTGCGTGTAGTAGACCGTGACGGTGTCGAGCAACAGATTCAGGCGCCCAATGCCGGCGTGCTGATGGAGCCGCTTCGCGACATGGATGATGGCGTAACCGCGATCTGTGGCGGCATGTGCTCCTGCGCCACCTGTCACGTCTACATCGACGCGGCCTGGGTGCCAAGACTCCCTGCCGCCATGTCAGACGAGACCGATATGCTCAAGGACCTCGTATCCTACCGCGGCGCTGCCTCCCGGCTCTCCTGCCAGATCCAGCTGAGCGAAGCGCTCGAAGGGCTGCGCGTCACGATCGCGCCGGAAGAATAGGCGCGTGCGGCCACAGCCATGCAGATAGTCACCTGGTTGCTCGTGCTGGCGGCGTTGGTGGCGGCGCTGCGCGTGTACCTGGGCGTGCGCCGAATGCGCCGGCAGCGCACGGAGGACTGGGACGAGCGGCTGGTGAAGAACTTGCGCACGCAGGGCGGCGACCCGTTCAAGCCCACCGAGGTGGATTTCTTCTTCGACCTGCCAGACCAGGGTGCTTGCGAGCAGGTGGCCGCACTGTTGGGCCCGCGCGGCTTCCGGGTGGATTTTCACCGCGTCGATCCCGAGCGCGGTGATCGTTTCACGCTGCACGCGCTCCGCTCGATGCGAATTTCGGTGCCCGATATACAGGCGCTCACGCGCGAACTGTCGACACTGGCCGTGCAGCACGGCGGCCGCTACGACGGCTGGGCCACCGCGGGCATCACGCGCGCGGCGGCGCGCCGGAGCGGTGCCGCTTCCTAGGCTCGTTTTTCGGTCTGAGCGCGCACGGCCGCCGCTGCCGCCTGCACTGCCGCGGCATCCCCCAGGTAACGGCTGGTGCGCGCGCCGAGCCGGTCATCCAGTTCGTACAGCAGCGGGATGCCGGTGGGAATGTTCAGCTCGACGATAGCGCTCGCCGACAAGCCGTCGAGCATCTTCACCAGCGCACGCAGGCTGTTGCCGTGGGCGACGATCATGACATCGCGGTTGGCGCGCAGCTGCGGCGCGATGCGCTGTTCCCAGCAGGGCAGCACGCGCGCCAGCGTATCCTTAAGTGATTCGGTCGCCGGCAGTTCCGCCGGCGGCACCTGCGCGTAGCGCCGGTCGAAGCGCGGATGACGCGGGTCGTCGGCTGTAAGCGGCGGCGGCGGCGTGTCGTAACTGCGACGCCAGACCTGCACCTGGGCCGCGCCGTACTGCGCCTGGGTCTGCGCCTTGTCGAGACCCTGCAGCGCGCCGTAGTGACGCTCGTTGAGCCGCCAGTCGCGCTCGACCGGAAGCCACAACAGGTCGAGCTCCTCGAGTATCAGCCACTGCGTACGGATCGCGCGCTTGAGGACCGAGGTGTAAACGATCTGCGGCACCAGGCCCTCGCGGGCGATCTCGCGGCCGGCCTGGCGCGCCTCCAGGATCCCTTGTGCCGAGAGGTCGACATCGGTCCAGCCAGTGAACAGGTTTTCCAGATTCCAGGTGCTCTGGCCGTGGCGCACGAGTATCAGTTTGCCGGGCACGATGGCTCCCCTGTTGCTGCGCGCGTATTACTGCGCGAGATTGCGCAAGGCTTCGGCGCCGGCCATCAGCGCCGCGAGGTCAGGCGCCGCACTGACGCGCAGCTCACGCAGTGTCAGGAGCCACTGCTGACCCGGAGCGCCGAGCCGCTCTATCCAGCGCGCACGTGCCGCGCCGTCGCCGGCCCGCTCGCGCAGCGCCCGTCTGGCCAGATCGCGCTGGCCGTCGAGGCAGGCGGTGTAGAGGCGCTCGCGGGCCACGGCCTGCCAGCTGCCCGTGGTCCGCAGGCGCCGGATCGCCGCGGCGAGCCAGTCGACGCCGAGCGCGGCAGCGGTCTGGAAGTACTGCCCGGCCGCGGCGGCGAGCGGGCGGCGCAGCGCGCTGGCGATCGCCGCCAGGTCCGGCGTCGCGCGCATCGCCGGGAGCGCGGCGAGGCGCTCCGCCAAGGCCGCGGGGATTCCCGCGGACTGTAGCTGCGTGAACAGTTCCCGATAGTGTTCGCCGGCAATGCCGGGCAGCGCTGCGGGCAGCAACCGCTGCATGGCCTGGAACGCCGGTGTCAGCCGCGCGACTTCGGCGCCTATGTCGACCTGCGCGCTGGCGGAGCGCGTCAGCAGCAGCCTGCGGGTCAGCTGCTCGACGTAGTCGCGGGTCGCGAGCAGTGCCGCATATTGCGCCACCGTTGGCACGCGGTTGTCGAGCGCTTCAATGGCGGCCCACAATTCACGCAGTCCGGCGCTATCGCGGGCAATTGTGTAGGCGCGGGCGACGGCCGCAGTGTGGGCTCCGGTCTGCGAGGCCATGCGCGTCACAAAGCCCGGATCCATGCGGTTGAGGATGCTGTTGGTGGTCGCGGTGGCGATCAACTCGCTGCGCAGGCGGTGGCGCGCAATGCGGCCGGCAAAGCGCCGGCGCCAGCGCTGCGGGAAATAGCGCTCGAGCTCACCTGCCAGGTAGGGGTCGGCGGCGATATCAGCTTCGGTCAGCGCGTGGTTGAGCGCGATCTTGCCATAGGCGAGCAGCACCGCGAGTTCCGGCCGCGTCAGTCCGCGGCCGCGCACCATGCGCTCTTCGATCTCGGTATCGTTGGGGAGAAATTCCAGGGCGCGATTGAGTTCGCCGTCGCGTTCCAGGAGCCGCAGCAGCTGCTGGTGGTCGCCCAGATCAGCAACGCTGCGTTGCTCCAACAGGCTGATCGCCTGGCTTTGCAGGTAGTTATTGCGCAGCACCTGTGCGGCCAACTCGTCGGTGACGCTGGCGAGCAGCGCCCGGCGTCGCGCGCCCCTGGGCGCCGGGCCGCCGACGGTTCCTGCCAGCATGATCTTGAGATTTACCTCGATGTCGGAGGTGTTTACGCCGGCCGAGTTGTCGACGAAGTCGGTGTTGATGCGGCCGCCGGCCTGGGCGTATTCGATACGGCCGCGTTGCGAACAGCCGAGGTTCCCACCTTCACCCAGCACCTTCGCGCGCAGCTCGGCGCCGTTGATGCGCACGGCGTCGTTGGCACGATCGCCGATCTCGCCATGGCTCTCGTCGCCGGCCTTGACGTAGGTGCCGATGCCGCCATTCCACAGCAGGTCGACCGGTAGTTTCAGTATCGCGCGCACCACCTCGGGCGGTGAGGCGCGTTCGTGCTCGAACCCGAGCAGCGCACGCGCCTGCGGCGTGAGCGTCACGGACTTGTGCGCGCGCTCGAGCACCAGGCCGCCGGCCGACAGGCAGGCGCGGTCGTAATCGGCCCAGCTGGAGCGCGGCAGCCGGAACAGGCGCGCACGTTCGCGCTTGCTGCGGCGCGCGTCGGGATCCGGGTCGATGAAGATGTGGCGGTGATCAAAGGCCGCGAGCAGGCGAATCTGCGATGACAGTAGCATGCCATTGCCAAACACGTCGCCCGACATGTCGCCGATGCCGGCGACGGTGAAGGGCGCGCGCATGATGTCGACTCCCAGCTCGCGGAAATGCCGCTTGACGCATTCCCAGCCGCCGCGGGCGGTAATGCCCATCTTCTTGTGGTCATACCCGGCCGAGCCGCCTGAGGCGAAGGCGTCACCGAGCCAGAAGCCGTACTCGGCGGATATCGCGTTGGCGACATCGGAATAGCTCGCGGTCCCCTTGTCGGCCGCGACCACCAGATACGGATCGTGCCCATCGCGGCTGCGCACCTGGGGCGGTGACACCACGGCGCCGTCGACAATGTTGTCGGTGATCTCGAGCAGGCAACGGATATACGCTTGGTAGCACTCGAGCACCTCGCGCGCGCGCGCGTCGGGCGGCGCGCCCGGACGGAGCCGCCGGGCGACGAAACCACCCTTGGCACCGACCGGAACGATGAGCGTGTTCTTGACGTGCTGTGCCTTCATAAGCCCCAGCACTTCGGTGCGGAAGTCTTCCGGGCGCTCCGACCAGCGGATGCCGCCGCGGGCGATCAGGCCGCGGCGCATGTGCACGCCTTCGACGTGCGTGCCGTGGACGAAGATCTCGAAATCGGGGCGCGGCTCGGGGAGGCCTGGAATCGCGCGCGGCTGCAGCTTGAAAGCGAGCGGCCGGCTGGTGGCGTTGCTGCGGAAGTAATTGGTGCGCAGCGTTGCCAGGATCAGCGCCAGGAAGCTGCGCAGGATCCGGTCGTCATCGGGGTTGCGCACTTCGCTGATGGCGTGGTGGAGCCGCCGCTCGATCGCCGTCGCGTCGTGGTGCGCGCGCCGGTCGGTGGCCGACGGGTCGAGCCGTCGCTCAAACAGGCGCCACAGGTCGCGGGCAATGTGCGCGTGCGTGTGCAGAACGCGCTCCATGTAAGCCTGGCTGAAAGGCAGGCCCGTCTGCAGCAGGTAGCGGCAACAGGCCCGCAGCACGCGTGTCTGGGCAACCGTCAGTCCGGCGCTGACAATCAACCGATGGAAGCCGTCGCTGTCGAGTTCGCCGGCGAGCACTGCCGTGTAGGCAATGTTGAGCTGGCGTTCCAGGGTGGGGCTGTCGGCCGCATGCAGCCCGGGAGCCTCGAGTTCGAAGTCCTGGATCCACGCGGCGCCGCCGGTTTCGAGGCGCAGCTCGTAGGGCCGCTCAGCAATGACGCGCAGGCCGAAACTCTCCAGGATCGGCAGCGCCTCGGAAATCGCCAGTGGCTCGCCGTGGCGCAGGAGCCGCAGGTGGGCGCGGGTGTGTTCCGCGCTCGGCGGCAATTGCAGCCGCAAGTGCCCGGCGCTGGCGGCCGGTGCACTATCGAGGTCAGCGATATCCTGCACCGCCAGCGCAGGCTCCACGTCCTGCTGGTAGGCGGCTGGAAACGCGTGGGCGTAACGCCGGTCGAGGGCCGCGGCGGTGGCTTCATCGTGACGCGCGCGCAGCGCCGCGTGCAGGCGTTCGCGCCAGGTGACCAGCGCGGCGTCGAGTTCACGCTCCAGCGCGCGCCGCCTGACCGTTGGTTCGGTGGTCCCCGCGACGCGCACCGTGACGTGGAGCTGTGCCAGCGGTGCGTCACCGACCGCGAGCGAGGAGTCGAGCTGGCCGCCGCCGAGCGCGCGCTTGAGCACCGTCTCGATGCGCCGGAAGGCGTCGTTGTCGAGCCGCTCGCGCCCCAGATAGATAAGGCAGGACCAGTAGCGCCGCCGCCGGTCGCGGCGTACCACCAGGCATACGCCGTGAGTGCGTTCGTGGAGCGCCAGCACCGCGCGCGCGCAACGCCGCAACTCGGCGATCGATGCCTGGAACAGCTCGTCGCGCGGCAGGTTCTCGAGGATGTTGATCAGCCGCTTGCCATCGTGGCTCGACGGGCGGAACGGGAAGGAGTCGATCACGCGCGCCACCTTCAGCCGCAGGAGCGGTACGGTGCGCGGATCGGCGTGATATGTGTTCGAGGTCCACAGCCCGCGGAATTGCGCCTCGCCGCTGAGTCTGCCGCGGGCGTCGTACTCCTTGATGGCGATGCAGTCGAGGTAACCCGGGCGATGCAAAGTCGAGCGGTGATTCGCCTTGGTGACGACCAGCAGTTCGTGCGCGGCCTGCAGCGGCACCGGAGCCGGCGGCGGCATGGTGCGTACGATGCCGAGCTCGGTGCCCGCTATCGGCACCAGCCGCGGGCCGCCCGGCCCGCGCCGCAGCCGGCTGCGGCGGAAGCCCAGAAAGGTGAAATGGTTGTCTTCCATGTATGCCAGGAGCGCGGCGCTCTCCGCCACCACAGCGGCTGGAAACGGCGGCGCGTGCCGCTGCATCTGCCTGCACAGGGTGCGCGCGGCCTGACGCATCGCCGGCCAGTCCGCGCAGGCGTGCCGCACGTCCCCGAGCGCTGCCAGCAGCCGGGTGCGTAGTGCCTCGGCCTGCTCGGTCGTGGCGACTCGATCGATGCGCAGGTACTGCCAGGACTCGCTGACGGGCACGCGCGCCGCTTTGCGTTCGCCGAACTGCAGCAGCTTCCCGCCCGCGCCACGCACCGCGCCCATGATCGGATGGACAATGGACTGCACGCTGTGACCCGCCTCGCTCAGCGACAGGTTCAGTGTGTCGACCAGGAACGGCATGTCGTCGGTGATCAGCTCGACGACCGAATAGCTGCTGCCCGTGCCCGGCACCAGCGGTGGGCTGGTCACGCGCAGCAGCGTCTGGCGCGGGGCGCGGCGCGCACCGAAGCGCAGTTGTGTCTCCGCCGCCGAGCGCAGCGCACTCGCGCCGGCGGCGCGCCATTCCTCGGGTGGCAAGGTCAAGCGCCATGCCCGCAGCAGGCGGGCGGCGAGCTGTTGGTGGCGGCTGCCGCGCATGGGCGGTTTGCTCATTGTGCTCGGTCCACCATGGCCAGATCGTACCATTTTAGCCTAATCCCTGATCTTTACGTGGGCCCGGGCCAGGTAGGTTTCGCTCTGCATCTCGACCAGCCGGCTGGCGGTACGGCGGAACTCAAAGGCCAGCCGCTCGCCCCGGTACAGCCCGGCTGGCGCTGCCGCGGCCGACACGACCAGTTTCACGCCGCGGTCGTAGAACTCGTCGACCAGGTTGATCAGGCGCCGCGCCGCGTTGTCGTGCGGCTCATCGAGCACGGGAATGTCGCTGACAAACACCGTGTGAAAACCGTCCGCCAGTTCGGCGTAGTCGGCGGTGCTACGGGCGGTCTCGCACAACGTCGCGAAGCGGAACCACACCACGCCGCCAGCGCGCCGGTGTGCGGTGAGCGAGCGACCGTTGATCGCGAGGTGACGGGAGCTCTCGGCGTGCGCGCCCGCGAGTTCGGTGTAGAGCGCCGTGAGCGCGGCCGCGCTCGCCGGCGCGGATGAGGGCAGGTAGATCGGCGCCTGGCGCAGCTGGCGCAGCCGGTAGTCGGTGCCCGCGTCCACCTCCAGTACCTCGAGGTGTTGCTCGAGCAGTGCGATGGCCGGGAGGAAACGCGCGCGCTGCAGGCCCTCTCGATACAGGCCGGACGGCGGCTCGTTGGAGGTGATGACCAGCGTGACGCCCTGGCGCAACAGTTCCTCGAACAGCGCCCCGAGCAGCATGGCGTCGGCGATGTCGCTGACCTGCAGTTCATCGAGACACCACAGGCTCGCGCGCCGGGCCATGCGTCGCGCGACGCTACGGAGCGGCGCTGCGCGGTGCCGGATCGCCGCCAGTCCGGCATGCACCTCGCCCATCAGCTGGTGAAAGTGCTGGCGCCGCCGCGGCGTGCTGCCCGCGGAGTCGTAGAACAGATCCATGAGCCAGGTCTTGCCGCGGCCCACGCCCCCCCACAGGTAGACGCCGCGCGGCGCGGCGCTCGCGCCCCGCGGCCACAGCCGCCGTTGCAGTTGCCTGAGCACGCCCAGCCGCGAATGCCGCGCGCTCAGTTCAACACTCAGCCGCTCGAGGCGCTCCACGGCCGTTACCTGCGCCGCGTCGCCCTGCCAACTGCGCGCGGCGAGTTCGCGCGCGTACAGTTCAGGCAGGCCATTCGGGGCAGGCTCGCGCATCACGCCCCGCTCTCTAGAGGTTCTGGTAGTTGGGACCAGAACCGCCTTCCGGCGTGGTCCAGGTGATGAGCTGGTACGGGTCCTTGATGTCGCAGGCCTTGCAGTGTACGCAGTTGGCGGCGTTGATCTGCAGGCGGCGCGTGCCGTCTTCCGCCGTGAGGATCTCGTACACTGCCGCCGGGCAGAAGCGCGTGCAGGGATTGCCGAATTCGCGTGCGCAGCGATCGGCGCAGACACTGGTGTCGGCGACGTGCAGGTGCACCGGCTGATTTTCATCGTGCACGGTCGAGGCCAGGTAGACCGCCGCGGTGCGATCGCGTGGCGGCAGCGTGCGCTCGGGCCAGTCGGCGCGCGCTCGTGCTTCCGTGCCGGGCTGGTCGAGCAGCCGGAGCGTGCGATCGTTGGCGGTGTGTTTGAGTGTCCAGGGCGTGCGGCCGCCGACCGCCGTCTCCAGCGCCGCGTTCGCCAGGCCCAGCCACAGCCCACGCTTGAAGCCCGGTTTGATGTTGCGCACCGCGTGCAGCGAGCGGCCGCCCGGCGAGGCGCGCCAGGCCGCGTCGTAACCGGCCGGGGTGGAATGCGCCACCAGGTGCTCGGCGGCCAGCATCCCCGAGCGCATCGCCTGGTGGATGCCCTTGATGCGTGCCGCGTCAAGCGTTCCGGCGGCGTCGCCGACCAGCAGTGCCCCTGGCATTTCCATGGTGGGGAGTGATTGCGCGCCGCCGGCGGCGATGGAGCGCGCGCCATAGGCCAGCAGCTCAGCGCCGTCGAGGAGCGCGTGCAGCGTCGGGTGATTCTTCATCTGCTGGAAAGCTTCGAATGGCTGGAACAGTGGGTCGTGATAGTCGAGGCCGACGACCAGTCCGACGTACACCCGATCCCGGTCGAGGTGATAGATGAAACCGCCGCCAAAGGTGTCGCGGGGCATCGGCCAGCCGATCGTGTGTTGCACGAGTCCCGTCGACCCGCGCCCCGCGGGCAGCTGCCACAGTTCCTTGAAGCCGAGCGCGAAAGTGGGCGGCGAGCGGTCGGCATCCAGCTGGTAGCGGGCGATCAGCTCCTTGCTGATGCTGCCGCGGCACCCTTCGGCCAGCACGGTGACGGGCGCGCGGATCTGCGCTCCCAGCGTGAAATGCGGCCCTTCGCTCCCCTCGCGCGTGCGGCCCATGTCGCCGAGTTGTATGCCGCAGACCGCGCCGTCGGCGTCGAACAGCGCGCTGCTCGCGGCAAAGCCTGTGAAGATATCGGCCCCGGCGGCTTCCGTTCTGGCGCCGAGCCACGGCACCAGTTGCGAGATCGAGGCGACAAAGTAGCCGTGGTTGCGCTGCTGCGGCGGCGTCGGCAGCCGATAGCTCCCGCGTGCGGTCAGGAAGCGGAACTCGTCGCGCTGCACGGCCACGCAGTCGGGCGGCGGCGCGGCGCGCCACTCGGGCACCAGAGCATCGAGCGCCACCGGATCGAGCACCGCGCCCGAGAGCGAATGCGCGCCCAGGCTTGCCGCTTTCTCGACCACACAGACTGAACGCGCGGGATCAAGCTGGCGGAGCCGCAGCGCGCAGGCGAGCCCGGCGGGCCCGGCACCGACGATCGCCACGTCGTAATTCATCACGTCCCGTTCGCTCGTGGCTGCGCTCATGCATTCGCTCCCATTGCGTCGACTTCGCCCGTGGCGGCAAGAATGGCGGCGCGCGCCGCATCGCGCAAGGCCGCAGCACTGTCGGGGTGGCCACGCGTGGCCCACAGCGGCTCCAGGCTGACCACGGAAATCAACCCGGCGCGAGGCAGCAGGCTCCCGGGGGCGAAACAGCGGCGCGTGCCGAGTATCGCCAGCGGTACCAGCGCCGCACCGGCGCGTTCTGCCGCGGCGAAAGCCCCGGTGTGGAAGCGCAGCAGCCCCGGTCGGGTGTGGAAAGTGCCCTCAGGAAAGAAGGCCAGCGAGCCACCACGTGCCGCGCTGCGGATCACGCGCAGCGCGTCGCGCGAGCCGCCAGCGCGGTTACCGCGGGTCACGAACTGCACGCCGATGCGACGCAGCAGGAATCCGGCCAGGGGCACCGAGGCCATCTCCCGCTTGATGACGAAGTCGAAGCGCGGCGGCAGCACCGCCGCAAGCACCACACCGTCGAGGTAGCTGCAGTGATTGGCTACAACAATACAGGGATCCGGTAACGGCTCCCGCCAGCGCACCCGGATCGGCATTCCCATGAGTGTCAGCGAGGTGCGGCCCGCCCACCGGATGAGACATCGGCGGCCCGCCAGTGTCGGTATGACGGCCAGCGGCGGCAGCGCCAGCAGGGCCACCGCCAGGAAGGTGGTGGCGGCGTAGACGGCGTAAATCAGCCGCAGCGGCAGCAACGCCCGCTCGCCCATGGTGCGTTGCGGGGCTGTGGGCGGCGTCACGGAATTTGGTGCGTCAGTCAATGGGATGTGTGATCCAGGTCCCCCTATATTAGCTGTTGGCGCGGTTGTGAGTCCCATCACATCGCCGGGCCGTGTTCGCTTTGCATACTGCAGACCTGAGCCAATCCGCCAGCGCAGCAGGAATCGCATTGAGCAGACACGCCACAGTGACCACCGAGCCGGTCGCCGAAATCATTGATCCGGTCATCGGCCGTTTCCTTGACGCGGTATGGATGGAGCGTGGGCTGTCGCCGAACACGTTGGCCGCCTACCGCGCCGACCTGATCGCGCTGTCGCGCTGGCTCGCGCAGCGCAACCTGGTGTTGGTGCGTACCGCCCGGGCCGATGTGCTGGCCTTCATCGCCGCACGCGCCGCCGGCGGTTCGCGGCCGCGCTCGACCGCGCGCCAGCTGTCATCGTTCCGGCGTTTCTTCCGCTTTCTGATGCGCGACGGCGTGGTGCGCGAGGATCCGACCGCGCAGATCGCCATGCCGCGCATCGGCCGCTCGCTGCCGAAATCGCTGACCGAAGCCGAGGTTGAATCGCTCCTGATGGCGCCAACCGTCACTGATCCGCTCGGCAACCGCGACCGCACCATGCTCGAAGTGCTGTACGCCACCGGGCTGCGTGTTTCCGAACTCGTCAGCCTGCGCGTCGACCAGGTGAACATGACCCAGGGCGTGCTGCGCGTGCTCGGCAAGGGCAATCGCGAACGCCTGATTCCGCTCGGCGAGGAAGCCGTGCGCTGGCTCGGTACCTTCATTGGCAGCCCGCGTGCCGAGATCCTGCTCGAGCGCAGCACCGACTATCTGTTTCCGACCCGACGGGGCGATCGCATGACGCGCCAGGCTTTCTGGCACATCATCAAGCGTTATGCGCGCAAGGCGAGCGTCAGTCGCGAGCTTTCGCCGCACACGTTGCGGCACGCCTTCGCCACGCACCTGCTAAATCATGGCGCCGACCTGCGCGTGGTGCAGATGCTGCTCGGCCACAGCGATCTGTCGACCACGCAGATCTACACGCACGTGGCCCGCGAGCGCATGAAGGAACTGCATTCCGAGCACCATCCGCGCGGCTGATCAGCCGACCTCCGCGTTCGCGCCCGCGTGCGGCGCTCTGCTAGACTCGAGCCTATGAACTTCAGAAACTGCCTGCCGTGGTGTTTTACGGCCGTATTAAGCAGCGCCGCCCTGGCGCTGAGTGCCGCCAGCGCGCCGTCGCCGCCGGTGGCAGTGACCGCTGCACCGCTCACGCCCCTCGCAGCCGAGCTCGCGGCGGTGGCCGCGCACCTGCCCGGCGCTCATCCGGGCGACATACGCACTACCCCGATTCCCGGCATCTACGAATTCCGGCAAGGCGCCGAGCTGGTCTACGTGACCGCCGACGGGCGCTACGGCTTGGCCGGTGATCTGTACCGGCTGGCTGATCGAAGCAACCTCAGCGACGCACGCCGGCGCGAGCTGCGCCTGGGCCTGATCGGCGCTGTACCCGAATCATCGATGGTGGTGTTTGCGCCCGCGGCGCCGGCCAAGTACACGATCACCGTGTTTACGGATGTCGATTGCACCTATTGCCGCGCGCTGCACAAGCAGATCGCCGAGTACAACCGCCTGGGCGTGAAGGTGCGTTACATGTTCTTCCCGCGCAGTGGTCCCAACTCCGAGAGCTGGTCTAAGGCCGAGCAGGTGTGGTGTTCCGCCGACCGGCGCGCGGCGCTGACGCAGGCGAAATTAGGCATGGCGATCACGGCCGCGATCTGCAAGCCCAACGCGGTCGCCGACCAATACGCGCTCGGCCGTGCGATCGGCCTCACGGGTACGCCGGGCATCGTCACCGAATCGGGCGAATTGCTGCCGGGCTACGCGCCGCCCGACGAACTGCTGCAGGAACTGCAGCAGGAAACCCCGCACGGCTAGCGCGGTGGCGGCCCCGTGGGGCGGGTCACCGTTCCAGGAGCTTGAGCTTGTCGGGCTTGCCTTCCCAGTCCTTGGCGTCCGCGGGCGGCGTACCACGCTCGGCGATCACCGGCCACTGCTTGGCGAGCTCGGCATTCAACGCCGTGAATTTTTCCTGTCCCGCGGGCAGCTCTTCCTCGGAGTAGATTGCTTCGACCGGGCATTCCGGTTCGCACAGCGTGCAGTCGATGCATTCATCCGGGTCGATGACCAGGAAGTTCGGGCCGACGTGGAAGCAATCCACGGGGCAGACTTCCACGCAATCCATGTACTTGCACTTGATGCAGTTTTCGGTGACGACGAAGGTCATTGAGGCTCCGGAACGGACGGGCGCGGGTGGGCGCGGTGCGGCAACCGCGCTATTGTGCCAAAGGCCCCCGCCAGCGCAAGCGCAGCGGTGCCATAAGCGTATACGGACGCTAGTGCGCCGAGCGCTCGATATCGTGGAAATGGATGCGCTCGATCTGGTCGCGCCGGTCGGCGAAGAACCTTTCGAGGGCAAAGCGGATGCTGGCGAAGGCGATATCTTCCCACGGGATCTCGGCCTCCTTGAACAGCGCCGTTTCCAGGCTCTCGATCCCGGCGCCGTAGCCTGCGGCGCGCATCTGGGCCCGGAACATCACGTGCACCTGCGCGGCGTGCAGCACGTTGACGACGCTCAGCAGCGTCCCCACTTCGACCTCAGCCAGCGCTTCTTCCGCGGTCTCGCGCGCGGCCGCGGCGTGCATCGACTCGCCGATCTCGAGGAAACCCGCGGGCGCGGTCCAGTAGCCGCGCCGCGGCTCGATGGCGCGCCGGCACAGCAGAATGCGGCCCTGCCATTCGGGCACGCAGCCGACCACCACGCGCGGGTTTTCGTAGTGCACGATGCCGCAGTTGTCGCACACCGCGCGCCGCAGTTGGTCGCCTGCGGGAACCCGGATGGCCACGCTATGGCCGCAATTGGCACAGAACTTGATTATCGGCATGGCCTGCGATCGTGGGATTCGGGTATCGTACTCGAATTACCCACGGCCTCGTGGCGGAACTGGTAGACGCAGTCGACTCAAAATCGACCGGGCTTGCCCATCTCGGTTCGACTCCGAGCGAGGCCACCAAACTCTGGAATGCGACGCAGCGACTTTGACTACGAACTGCCGGCCGAGCTGATCGCGCAGACGCCGCTCGCGCGGCGCTCGGCCAGCCGACTGTTGCTGCTCGATGGCGCCACGGGGCGCTGTGCCAACCGCGAAATCGCCGCGCTCCCCGGACTCCTCGAGCCCGGCGACCTGTTGGTGTTCAACGATACGCGGGTGCTGCCGGCGCGCCTGGCCGCGCGCCGCGCTTCCGGCGGCCGTGTGGAGATCTTTCTGGAGCGCGCGCTCGCTGGCTGCGGCGCCCTGGTGCAGACGCGGGCCAGCAATCCGCTGCGCGCCGGTGAGGAACTGACCACGGCCGGCGGGCTGGTCAGGCTCATCGCCAGGCAGGACGAGCTGTGGGAAGTGGCACTGCCGGAGCCGGCCGCGGAATTCTTCGGGCGCTGCGGCACCGTCCCGCTCCCGCCCTATATCACACGCGCGCCGGACGAGCGCGATCGCGAACGCTACCAGAGCCTGTTTGCACGCGTACCCGGCGCGGTGGCGGCGCCCACTGCCAGCCTGCATTTCGATGACCTGCTGCTGGCGGCCCTCGCCGCCCGCGGCATCGCCCGCGCGCTCCTGACCTTGCACGTCGGCGCTGGCACCTTCCACCCGGTGCGTACCGAGGAGCTCGACGAGCACCTCATGCACGCCGAATGGTACGAAGTCCCCGCGACGACGGTCGCCGCGATCGCGGCCACACGCGCGGCCGGCGGCCGCGTGATTGCCGTGGGCACCACGGTGGCGCGCTCGCTCGAGTCCGCCGCCGCCGAGGCCGGTAGCGTGCGCGCCGGTCATGGTGAAACACGCCTGTTCATCCGGCCCGGGTTCCGCTTTCAGGCGATCGATGGGCTGCTGACGAATTTTCACCTGCCCGGATCGACCCTGCTGATGCTGGTCGCCGCACTGGCCGGACGCGAGGCGGTGCTCGCCGCCTACCGGCACGCCATTGAGCAGCGTTACCGCTTCTTCAGCTATGGTGATGCGATGCTGATCTGGCCTGCCAACGGCGTACGCGCATGAAACTGCGGTTTGAGCTGCTGCATACCGACGGCGCCGCGCGTTGCGCGCGCCTGCACCTGCCGCACGGTGTCGTCGACACGCCGGCCTTCATGCCGGTGGGTACCTACGGCACGGTCAAGGCCATGACGCCGGAAGAACTCGCAGCGCTGGGCGCGCAGATCGTGCTCGGCAATACCTTTCATCTTGCGTTGCGTCCGGGCGCGGAAATCGTCGCGCTCCACCGCCACGGTCTGCACGGCTTCATGGGCTGGGAGCGGCCGATACTCACCGATTCGGGCGGTTTCCAGGTGTTCAGCCTGGCCAAACTCCGCAAGATCTCCGAGCAGGGCGTGTGTTTCCGCTCACCCGTGGACGGCGCCGAAGTGCACATGAGCCCCGAGGATTCGATGGAGGTGCAGCGCTCGCTCCACTCCGACATCGCCATGGCCTTCGACGACTGCACCGCATACCCGGCGAGCGAAGCGCAGGCGCGCGAGTCAATGGAACGTTCGATGCGCTGGGCCGCACGTTGCCACGCGCATTACTACCGCGATGCGCCGCCCGGCCACCTGTTCGGCATCGTGCAGGGAGGCATGCACACGCCCCTGCGTACCGCTTCGCTCGAAGCCTTGGCAAAGCGCGAGTGGCCGGGCCTCGCCATCGGCGGCCTTGCGGTGGGCGAGCCGGAGGCGGAGCGACTGCGGATACTCGAACACACGCTGCCGCTGATGAGCGCCGACCGCCCGCGCTACCTGATGGGCGTGGGCTACCCGCAGGACATCGTCGCGGCGGTCCTGCGCGGCGTCGACCTGTTCGATTGCGTGATGCCAACCCGCCATGCCCGCACCGGGCAGCTGTTCACGAGCGCAGGGATCATCAACATCCGCAACGCCTGCTATCAGCGCGACACCGGGCCGCTGGACCCGGAATGCGCCTGCAGCACCTGCCAGCGCTACACGCGCTCGTATCTGCGGCACCTCGAGCGCTGCAATGAGATCCTGGGGGTGCGGCTCGCCACCGT
Organism: Gammaproteobacteria bacterium; assembly: GCA_043742765.1. GTDB lineage: Bacteria > Pseudomonadota > Gammaproteobacteria > Steroidobacterales > Steroidobacteraceae > FEN-1191. Next base: position 16,330 of record JAYTXT010000033.1, read on the forward strand.
TCACAACCTGCATTTTTATCTGGATTTGATGCGCCAGATCAGGGCGGCGATCGCCGGCGGGACGTTTGCGGCGCTGGCCGCCCGGATTATGGCGATTCCGCGGCGCAGCCCGCCGCCTGTGGCATAATGCCGCCCTTTTTCGCACTCGGGGTGGATCGGCACGCCCCGTACATCGTCTGAAAACCACCGGAAGGACTGCCCATGGATTTCCTGATTTCACCGGCATATGCACAGGCTGCGGGCGCGCCCGCGGGCGCAGGGTACAGCCAGATTCTGATCCTGGTCGTGTTCGTTGCGATCTTCTACTTCATGCTGATCCGGCCCCAGCAGAAGCGCCAGAAGGAACAGCAGGCGATGCTGGCGAAGCTGGCCAGTGGCGATGAAGTCGTTACCAGCGGCGGAATCCTCGGGCGCATCACCGAAGTCGGCGATAGCTTCGTCACGCTCGAGGTCGCCGATGGCGTGCGCATCCGCGTGCAGCGCGGCCAGGTTTCGCAGCTCATGCCCAAGGGCACGCTGAAGGGCGCGTAGGGATTTCTCATGCTGGAATTCCCGCGCTGGAAATACACGCTGGTCGCGCTCGTCATGCTGCTGGCGCTGATGTTCGCGCTGCCGAATTTCTTCGGCACCGATCCGGCGCTGCAGGTGGCGCGCAAGAACCGCCTGCCGATGGACGAGTTCGCACGCCAGGCCGTCGAGCAGGTGCTGAACACCTCGGCCGCGCCATTTCGCGGCGCGTATCTCGATGACGGCAAGCTGATCGTCCGTTTCGCCAGCGTCGCCGACCAGCTCAGGGCCCGCGATACGGTTAACGAATCCATGGCCGCCGACTACGTCTCCGCGCTGACCACCGCCTCGCGGGCCCCGGCGGCGCTGCGGCGCTTTGGCCTGCGGCCCATGCCGCTCGGCCTGGATCTGCGCGGCGGCCTGTATCTGCTTTACCAGGTGGACGTGAACGGCGCGGTGGCGCAGCTGCTCGAGAGCTACGACCAGGGGTTCCGGCGCACGCTGGCCGGCGCCAACCTGCCGTTCACCGATATCACCACCTACACCGGCAGCAAGAGCGCCATCGCCAACGCGCTACGCGTGATGCTGCCCGCCGGCGCCGATGTGGGGGCGGTGCGCGAGGCGCTCCGTAAAGGCAACGGCGATCTGATTTTCAGCATCGGCAGCAGCGATTCCGGCCCGACCATCGACATGGAAATGTCCCCGACCCAGGTCAAGGCCCGCCAGGATTACGCGCTGCAGAAGAACATCACCACGCTGCGAAACCGCGTCAATGAACTCGGCGTCTCCGAGCCGATCGTCGCGCAACAGGGGATCGATCGCATTAACGTGCAGCTGCCCGGCGTGCAGAACTCCGCCGAGGTCAAGGACATTCTCGGCAAGGTGGCAACCCTGGAGTTCCGCCTCGAGGATTCGCAGAACAACGCCGGCGAAGCCAAGCAGCGCGGCCGCGCGCCGCTCGGCTCCAAGCTCTACGACATGGATGGCCGTCCGGTGCTGCTCAAGCGCGAGCTGATCGCCACCGGCGACCAGCTCACCAATGCCACCTCGAGTTCGGGCAATGAAGGTCCCGAGGTCAACGTCACGCTCAACGGCCAGGGCGGCGATTCGATGCTGCGCAACACGCGGCTCAATGTCCGCAAGCGCATGGCGGTGGTCTACATCGAGACCAGCCGCGAGAGCCGCGTGATCGACGGCCAGAAAACCTCACACGATGTCACGACCGAAAAGATCATCAGCCTGGCGACGATCCAGGCGGTCTTGAGCAACCAGTTCCGTATCACCGGCCTGACCGCCATTGAGTCGCGGGAGCTGGCTCTGCTGATGCGCTCCGGGTCGCTGTCGGCGCCGATCTTCGCGGTCGAGGAGCGCACCATCGGTCCGAGCCTCGGCGCCGAGAATATCCGCAAGGGCGTGCAGGCACTGGTGATCGGCATGCTGGCGGTGTTCGCATTCATGGCGCTCTACTACCAGCGCTTCGGCTGGGTGGCCAACCTGGTGCTGCTGGCGAACGTCGTGCTGCTTACCGCGTTGCTGTCGATGCTGCGCGCGACACTCTCGCTGCCTGGCATCGCCGGCATTATCCTCACCGTTGGCATCGCCGTGGATGCCAACGTGCTGATCTACGAGCGCATCCGCGAGGAGCTGCGCAATGGCGTGTCGCCGCAGGCGGCGATCCGCGCCGGCTTCGACAAGGCCTTCTCGGCGATCCTCGATTCGAACGTCACGGCCTTCATTGCCGGCCTGGTGCTGTGGGTGGTCGGGCGCGGGGCGATTCGCGGTTTCGCGGTGGTGCTGACGTTGGGCATCCTTACCTCGATGTTCACCTCGCTCATGGGCAGCCGGGCGGTGATCACCCTCATGTATGGCGGGCGCCGCAAGCTCGACCGCCTCTCGATCGGTTAAGGAGAGTAAGGTGGAATTCTTCAAGAAAGCCACGAGCTTTCCTTTCATGTCGACGCGCAAGCTGTGGTACGGCTTGTCACTAGGGCTGATGGCGCTGGCCATCGGTTCGTTTTTCATCCGCGGCCTGAACCTCGCGGTCGATTTCACCGGCGGCGTGCAGGTGCAGGCGGGCTTCACAAACGCGGTGAACATCGATGCCCTGCGCAACGGGCTCGAGGGCGCGGGTTTCCGCGAACCACAGGTGCAGATCCTTGGCTCCTCGCGCGAGGCGGCGATCCGGCTGCCGCCGCAGACCGGCCAGGGTGGCGATGTGATCCGCGCGCGCATCGAAACCGTGCTGCACGGGATCGATCCCAAGGCCGAAATCACCAGCCTCGATGTGGTCGGCCCGCAGGTGGGCGACGAGCTCACGCGCGGCGCGATTGGCGCGCTGAGCGCGACACTGGCGCTGATCTTCCTGTATATCGCCTTTCGCTTTCACACCTGGCGGCTCTCACTCGGCGCCATCCTCGCAGTGCTGCACGACCCGATCCTGGTGCTGGGCGCCTTCTCGGTCGGGCACACCACCTTCGACCTGCCGGTGGTCTCGGCGATGCTCGCGGTGATCGGCTATTCGCTCAACGACACGGTCGTGGTGTTCGACCGCATCCGCGAGCGCTTCGAGGGCAGCCGGCGGCTCGAGCCGGTCGCGGTGCTCGACCAGTCGATCAACCAGACGCTGTCGCGCACCATCATGACCAAGGTGGTGACGCTGATCGTGGTGGTGGCGCTGTACCTGCTCGGCGGCCAGGCGCTCAAGGGCTTCTCGGAGGCGCTGATCATCGGTATCCTCGCCGGCACTTACTCTTCGATCTACATCTCGAGCGCGATCGCGCTCGATTGCGGCTTGAAAGCCGAGCACCTGCTGCCGACCTCGGTGAAGCGGCCGGTCGACGACCTGCCCTAAGGAGTGCGCATGCTGGCGATGCTCTCCGATCCGTCCACCTGGGTGGCCTTCGCGACGCTCTCGTTGCTCGAGATCGTCCTGGGCATCGACAACGTCATCTTCCTGGCGATCCTGGTCGGACGGCTCCCGCCGAAGCGGCAGCCGCGCGCGCGGTTCGTGGGACTCGCGCTCGCCATGCTGACGCGCATCGCGCTGTTGTTCTCGATCGTGTGGCTCATTCGCCTGACCAAGCCCTGGTTCTCGTTCATGGGGCAGGCGATTTCGGGGCGCGATCTGATCCTGGCCGGGGGCGGCCTGTTCCTGCTCGCCAAGAGCGTGCTCGAGATTCACCACACGCTCGAAGGCGCCGCCGCGGAGCACCGTGCGCGGGCGCTGGCCAGTTTCGCCGCCATCGTCGTGCAGATCGCGCTCATCGACATCGTGTTCTCGCTCGATTCGGTCTTCACGGCGGTGGGACTGGCGCGTCCCGACCAGGTGCCGGTCATGGTGGCGGCCATCGTCCTGTCGATCATCGTCATGATGTGGCTGTCGGGGCCGATCTCCGAGTTCGTGGAAACGCACCCCACGATCAAGATCCTCGCGCTGGCTTTTTTGATCCTGGTCGGCGTAGCGCTGATCGCCGAGGGGATGGACTTCCACATCCCGAAGGGCTATCTGTATTTCGCGATGGCGTTTTCGGTGCTGGTCGAGATGATCAACATCCGCCTGCGCAAGCTCCTCGACGCGCGGCGTCAGCGGCGTGCGTCATGACTCGCCAGACCGGGCTTTTCGTGGCGACTGCCATCGTCGCGCTGCTGCTGGGTGCGCGGGAAACCGCGACCGCCGAGCCAGCGGCTGGCCCGGCGCCGGCAGCCGGTGGCCTCGGTGCCCTGACTGCACGCGCGTTGCGCGTGGGGAGCGATGCCAAGCTGCCGCCGAATCTGGTCAGCACCCTTGGATTTGGTACACAGGAGACGGGAATGCCGGTGCGCCAGCTCGCCATACGAGTAGGCGGTGACGTTCGCGCCTTCAACGTCAGCAAGGCCCACCCCGCAGTCGTGGTGATGTTCGACCACAACGAAGTCAGTCGGGTCACCGTCGCGTATCTGGTATCGAGTGCCGGAAAGCTGCGTCGGGCGGTCAGCTACCAGGCAGGCGGTGCGGGCGGCGTGCTGCCTGCCGCCGAGGCGCAGCGACGGTTCGCGCCCGAACTCAAATATTGGCTGGCGGTCGGGCAGGGCGCCGCGCCCGCACCCTAGCGCGCCAGTTGCTGGAGCGCTGCGCCATTGAGCCGGTAGCTGCACCATTCGTCCAAGGCCACGGCGTCGAGCCGCAGGTAAAAGTCGATCGCCAGTGCGTTCCACTTGAGCGCCGACCATTCGAGCCGGCCGCAGCCGCGCGCCACGGTCTCGCGCGCCAGATGCTGCAGCAGCGCCTTGCCCACGCCGCGCTGGCGGAACAAGGGATCGACGAACAAGTCTTCCAGGTAGATGCCCGGCTTGGCGAGAAAGGTCGAATAATTGTGGAAGTACAGCGCGAAGCCTGCGCTCTGGCCGTCGCAATCGGCGAGCACCACTTCGGCGTAGCGCCGCTCGCCGAACAGCGTCGCGCGCAGCGCCGCCTCGGTGGCGACGACTTCGGATTCCAGGTGTTCGTAGACGCCGAGCGCGCGGATGAAGCGCAGGATCTGCGGTACGTCGCCCGGTTCGGCATTGCGGAGCGTGACCATGCTCCGCATTCTAAGGCCTGGCAGCCAGCTGTCTTGGCAACCACTCAGCTCTGCTTGGCAAGCCCGCTGTGGCGGTACGAGTACACGGCATAGATCACGAGTCCCGCCGCGGACCAGACGAAGAACGCTTTCCAGGTGATCGCGGGAAGCCCGCCCATGAGGAATGCGCAGAAGCCCATGCCGAGTACCGGTACCAACGGAACCCACGGTGTGCGAAACGGGCGCTTGAGTTCCGGGCGGGTTTTGCGCAGCACGATGACGCTGGCGCACACCAGGAAAAAGGCCGAGAGCGTGCCCAGGTTGACCAACTGAGCCACTTTGCCAATCGGCGACAAGCCCGCGATCAGGGCGATGACGACGCCAGATCCCAGGATGAGGCGCACCGGCGTCTGTGTCCTGGGATTGAGCCTGGCCAGTGGCATGGGCAGGAGTCCGTCGCGCGACATCGCCAGCACCACGCGGGTCAGGCCGAAATAAAGCACCAGCATCACTGTAGTGATGCCGGCCATAGCGCCGATCGAGATCAGGGCTTCTGCCCAGCCGATGCCGAGCTGTTTGAGGGCATCGGCGATCGGCGCCTTGATGTCAATCTGGTCGTAATGCACGACGCCGGTGAGGATGCCAGACACCACGATGTAAAGAACCGTGCAAATCACCAATGAAGCGATAATGCCGATCGGCAGGTTTCGCTGAGGATTGATCGTTTCCTCTGCAGCGGTCGAAACCGCGTCGAAGCCAATGTACGCAAAAAAGATCAGCGAAGCGCCGGTCAGGATGCCGCCCATGCCGAAATGCGACTGGCCGGCGGAGTCGGTGATTTGCGGCGGGATGAATGGATGCCAATTGGCTGGATTGACATGCGGGGCAGCGACCACGATGAAGATGAGGACCGCGGCAAGCTTTACGAACACCATCACCGTATTGAACCGGGCCGATTCGCTGACGCCGATGGAGAGCAATACGGACAACAACAGCACGATAACCATGGCCGGTACATTGGCGATGCCGCCGTCGAGCGGGGCATTGGTCAATGCGTGAGGCAGGTGCACGCCGGCCAATTCCATGATCTTCCCGAAATAACCGGACCAACCGATGGCCACGGTGGAAGTGGCAACAGCGTACTCCAGGATGAGATCCCAGCCGATGATCCACGCGACCAGCTCGCCGATTCCAGAGTAGGCGTAGCCGTAGGCGCTGCCGGCGCCACCGATCGCACCGGCGAGTTCGGCATAGCACAACGCCGCAAACGCGCAGGCTATACCGGAGAGGATGAACGACAAGACGATTGCCGGGCCCGCGTGCTGCCCAGCAACCACGCCAGTGAGGACGAAGATGCCGGTGCCGATGATGCAGCCGATACCGAGCATGGTCAGGTCAAATGCGCCAAGGCAGCGTTTCAGTCCTGTGTTGGCGTTGACATCGGTCGATTTAGTGCGGAACAGATTCATGCGTTCTCCCCGAAATTTCGCGCTTTCTTTTGCTGCTTGGCGTGTGCTTGACCGGGCCTGCGAACGTCGATGCGTCGTCCGCAGGTTTTCATTACTTGGACGCTTCCCTGTTGCTGCGGGCCCGCAGCGTTGCGGCGGACTTTAACCCAGCAGGCGGTGCGGTAACGAGCGGCGTGAAACCCGCGACCAGCGCGGCATGGATGCGCGGCGTCCCGGCGCACACATCGCCGCCGTGCTCGTAGGGGTCGCCGTTGACCCGGCTCAGGTGCCCGCCCGCCTCGGTGACCAGCAGCGCGCCGGCCGCGGTATCCCAGGGCTTGAGTCCGAGCTCCCAGAAGCCGTCGACGCGTCCGGCGGCGACATAGGCCAGATCGAGCGCCGCCGAGCCGGCGCGGCGCACGCCGGCGACCTCCGGCATGACCAGCCGCAGCATTGCCAGATAGGTGTCCAGATCGTCATCGGCGCGGAACGGAAACCCGGTGGCGAGCAGCGCGCCCTCGAGTCCGCGTCGCTTGCTGACGCGGATGCGGCGGCTGTCGAGCTGCGCGCCGACGCCGCGGGTCGCGGTGAACAGTTCCTGGCGCAGCACGTCGTAGACCGTCGCGATCTCGAGCCGGCCGCGCACCTCGCAGGCGATCGAGACCGCGTAGACCGGAAAGCCGTGCAGGAAATTGGTGGTGCCGTCGAGCGGGTCGACTATCCAGCGGGTTTCGCTGCTGCCGCTCGCCCCGCTTTCCTCGGCCAGGACGGCGTGGTCGGGATAGTGGTGGCGGATGATGTTGATGATTTCCAGCTCGGCCGCCCGGTCCACCTCGGTCACGTAGTCGTGCCGTTCCTTGGCGTGGATTTCTATGCCCTCGAGCCGCGGGATGCTGCGCGCGATCACTTCGCCGGCCCGTCGAGCAGCGCGCACCGCGATATTCAGCAATGGATGCATAGTCAACTAGAATAGCAGCCTTATGAGTGTACTGCCGATCCGCATGGTCCTCGTCGACACTTCGCATCCGGGCAATATTGGTGCTGCGGCGCGCGCCATGAAGAACATGGAGCTCACCGAGCTGGTGCTGGTGCGGCCGCGGCAGTTCCCGCATCCGGACGCCCTGGCGCGCGCTTCCGGCGCGGACGATGTGCTCGCAAGTGCGCGCGTCTACGGCACGCTGACCGAGGCGCTGGCGGGGTGCGGCCTGGTGCTGGCCTGCACTTCGCGGGAGCGCGATCACTATTACCGCGTGCTCGACGTGCGCGCGGCGGCCGCGCGCACGGTGGCGGAGTGCACCTCGGCGCCGGTGGCCATCGTGTTCGGCGGCGAGCACAGCGGCCTCAGCAATGAAGACCTGGCGCCAGCGCATGCGCTGCTGCGCATTCCGACCGGCGCCGAATACGCCTCGCTCAACCTGGCGATGGCCGTGCAGGTGGTCGCCTACGAGATCCTGCGCGCGCGTGGCAGCAGTACTCCGGCGCCGCTGCGTGAGCAACCGCTCGCCGACCCGCCGGCGATGGCGCGGCTGTATGAACACTTCGAGGCGGTGCTCGAGGAAGTCGATTTTCGCGACCGCACGCAACAGGGGACCAGTCTCATGAATCGCATCCGCCGTTTCCTGCAGCGCGCCGAGC
>JAYTXT010000034.1:0-9092 GCA_043742765.1 Gammaproteobacteria bacterium
GAAATGCGCGGCGTATTCAAGGCGGTCCCGGCTCGCGAAGATGTCCTCCCGGACATCAACGAGAATCTGGTCGTCGAGTTGTATTCGAAGTAAGGCCAGAGTCTGGAGTAGATCGGCTATGCAATCTTCAGTGAGCGAGTTCCTCAAGCCCCGTGTCGTCAAGGTGCAGCCCGTGGCGCCGCGGCAGGCCCGGGTGGTCATCGAACCATTCGAGCGCGGCTTCGGCCATACGCTCGGCAACGCGCTGCGACGCGTGCTGCTCTCTTCCATGCCCGGTGCGGCGATCACCGAGGTGGAAATCGACGGTGTGCTGCACGAGTACACCAGCATCGAGGGCGTGCAGGAAGACGTCGTCGACGTGCTCCTCAACCTCAAGCTGGTAGCGCTGCGCATGCACTCGCGCAGCTCGGCTGAGCTGCGGCTGCACAAGAAGGGCCCGGGCCCGGTGACGGCTGGCGATATCCAGACCGATCACGACGTCGAAGTCGTGAATCCGGAGCTGGTGATCGCCAACCTGACCAAGGCGGGCGAGCTGAACATGCAGATGAAGATCGAACGCGGCCGTGGCTATCGCCCAGCGGTGCAGCGCGTGGCCTTCGAAGAGCAGACCCGGCCGATCGGCCGCCTGCTGCTCGACGCCTCGTTCTCGCCGGTCCGCCGCGTCACCTACTCGGTGGAAGCGGCCCGTGTCGAACAGCGCACCGACCTCGACAAATTGATCATCGACATCGAGACCAATGGCACCATCGAGCCGGAAGAGGCTATTCGCCGCGCCGGCGGCATCCTCAAGGACCAGCTGTCGGTGTTCGTCGATCTGCAGGGTGAAGACGAGGCCGTGGCCAAGATCACCGAAATGCAGTTCGATCCGATCCTGCTGCGTCCGGTCGATGAGCTCGAACTCACGGTGCGCAGCGCCAACTGCCTCAAGGCCGAGAACATTCACTACATCGGTGATCTCGTGCAGCGCACGGAAGTCGAATTGCTGCGCACGCCGAACCTGGGCAAGAAGTCGCTCACTGAGATCAAGGAAGTGCTGCAGAGCCACGGCCTGATGCTCGGCATGCGGCTCGACGGCTGGCCGCCCGCGGGCCTGCGCCGCGACGAAGAAAGCGGCCTGATCTGACCTATCGCTTAAGAGAATTTCATGCGTCATAAACTTACCGGCCGGCAGCTCTCGCGCAACAGCCCCCATCGGCGGGCCATGCTGCGCAACATGGCCGTCTCGCTCCTGCGGCACGAAACCATCCGGACCACGCTTCCCAAGGCCAAGGAGCTGCGCCGCGTGGTCGAGCCGCTCATCACGCTGGGCAAGAGCGACTCCGAGGCCAACCGGCGGCTGGCGTTCGCACGTCTGCGCGATACGGCGGTAGTCAGCAAGCTGTTTGCCGACCTGGGTCCGCGCTTTCGCACCCGGCCGGGTGGCTACACCCGCATCCTGCGCATGGAGCCGCGGCCGGGCGACTCGGCGCCCATGGCGCTGATGCAGCTCGTCGACCGGCCAGCGCCCGAAGCCGTGGTGCAGGCCACCGGTGCCGAGGCCGCCGCCAAGCCGAAACAGCCCGCCAAACCGCCGCAGGACAAGGGCAAGGAGCCGGCGGCGAAGGACTCCAAACCTGCCAAGGCCGGCAAGGCCGCCAAGGCGGGCGCAGCCACTACGAACTCAGAAAAGCCGGCACGCGCCCCCAAGAAGGCCAGCGCCGGAAAGACCGCCGGGAAACCCGCCAAGAAGAAGACCGCCAAGTAGCAAAATAAGGGGGCAGCATGAGCCTGGGAAAAGATTTCAAGGAATTTGCGATGAAGGGAAATGTCGTCGACATGGCGGTCGGCGTCATCGTCGGTGCCGCCTTCGGCAAGATTGTTTCCTCGTTGGTCGAAAACGTGATCATGCCGCCGCTGGGCATGGCGCTATCCGGGGTCAGTTTTTCGGACCTGGCCATTGCCATCGGCACCGGGCCGGACGGCAAGGCCGTGCTGCTCAAATACGGCGCTTTCCTGCAGACCCTTTTCGACTTCGCGATCATTGCTTTTGTGCTGTTTCTGGCGATTCGGGCTATCAACCGACTCAAGAAGCCGCCGGCCGATGCGGCGCCCTCGGCCCCTCCTCGCCAGGAGGTCCTGCTCGAGGAGATCCGGAATTTGCTGGCAAAACGCTGAAATCCGGGTTCCGGAGGCGTTTTGCGGGCCTTTATTTGCGCGTGACCGATTGAATTGCGCTCCAGCTTCTATAGAATCGACGACCGCGATGGCATGTCGCGGTTCAAACTAGTTTGATTGTTGTTTTAACTTCTAATTATCTGGGGATTCATCGATGAATATTAAGCTCGCTCTTGGCGCTGCTGTTGCAGCGTTCGCGCTGGTTGCTTGCAGCAGCCAGGAACCCGCTGCTCCGGCCGCCGCTCCGGCTGCTGATGCTGCTGCTCCTGCCGCTGATGCAATGGCGCCTGCTGCTCCGGCTGCTGACGCAATGGCGCCTGCTGCTCCGGCTACTGCTCCGGCTGCTCCGGCGAACTGATCCAATCGGATCCGGCATGAAAGCCCGCGCAGGCCGCGACCCGGTCTGCACGGGCTTTCGTGTTTCTGTGGCATGACGATCAGTGTCCGCGACACGCGCCAATCGCGCGGCGATCGACTGTGGATCGAGTCCGTCTATCGCGACTACCTGAACGATCTGGCGCCGCTTGGCACCGGCATGTTTCCGGCGCTCCCCGAAGTTGGCCACCGTGAACCCGACCAGCTTGGCAGCTGGTTCGCCGATTCGAGCGCGCATCTGCTCACCGTGCTTAAGGAAGACAAGCCGGTGGGATTTGCGATGGTGCGTACCGGCCCGACTGCGGCTGGCCGCGGCGCGGCTGATTTTTCCATGGCAGAGTTCTTCATTGCCGGTCCCTGGCGCCGCCGCGGCGTGGGCCAGGAAGCCGTGCGGCTGATATTCGACCGCTTCTCCGGTCGCTGGCACATCATGGAATACCTGCGCAATCCGCGGGCGGTCGCCTTCTGGCGCCGCGTGGTCAGCGCCTATACTGACGGGCGATACCAGGAACGTTCGGAGAGCGGCGAGCTACATCAATACTTCGAATCCGGCGCGCGGCGCGCGCGCTGAGCCCAGGGACTGCGGCGCCGGCGCCGTGCCGACGCTGGCGTGCGCTCAGTCCGCCGTGAAGCCGATCCGCTTGTGGCTGCCGTCGCAATACGGCTTGTTCGCCGAGGCGCCGCAGCGACACAGGTAGGTTGCACTGGTGCGGCCGATGGTCCGCCCGGTGCCGCTGACCACCTCGAGCGCGCCGCTGACCTTGAGTGGCCCGTCGCGGAGCGGCGTCACCTGCAGCGGGCCGTTGCGGCTGGCCAGCGGCGTTGATTCTGCCGTCTTCGGCTCGCCCGTTGCCGTGAACCCCGCCGTCGCATGACTGCCGTCGCAGTAGGGCTTGTTCGCCGACGCTCCGCAGCGGCACAGCGTCGCGCGCACGGGCTCCTCTGCGCCCGGGAGCGAGAGCCGGGCGTGAAACGCCAGCGGCCCGTTCTCGCGCATGCGCACGGTGTTCACGAGCGGCGGCGCTTCATCGGCCAGGCCGTCGTGGCGCACGCAGGTAATGGCGCCGGAGGGGCAGTTGGCGGCCAGCGCCGCGACTTCTTCAACGCTGGCGCGATCGGGGTGGATCCATTCCCCCTCGACGTTAGGCACGAAGACATCGGGCCGATCGAGCACGCAGTGGCGCGAGTGCACGCACTTGCCCGCATCGAAATGGATGGTCACGCTGGCGCCGCGTACCGTTTCGACTTTAGCTGTCATGGATTCTCCCGGTCCCCGTGCGGGCCATTTTACCCCGTGTCCGCCAGCACCGCAGCCCGCGGAGGCGCCGCCGGTCGCACTCGCGCGAGCAGCGGCGCCAGGTACTGCCCGGTGAGCGAGTTTCGATTCACGGCCACGGCTTCAGGCGTGCCCTCGGCAACGACGCGGCCGCCGTGCTCGCCGCCGCCAGGCCCGAGATCGATGATCCAGTCGGCGGTCTTGATGACATCGAGGTTGTGTTCGATGACGACCATGGTGTTGCCGGCATCGACGAGCTGCTGCAGCACGCCCAGGAGCTGGGCGACGTCGTGGAAATGCAGGCCGGTGGTCGGCTCATCGAGGATGTAAAGCGTGCGGCCAACGCCGCGCTTTGCCAGTTCGCGGGCGAGCTTGATGCGCTGGGCTTCGCCGCCCGACAGCGTCGTGGCGCTCTGGCCGAGGCGCACGTACTTGAGGCCGACATCGAGCAGCGTGCGCAGCCGGTTTGCGGCCGCCGGGACGTTCGCGAACAGCACGGCGGCGTCCTCGACGGTGAGTTCCAGCACTTCGTGGATGGTGCGGCCGCGGTACTTCACCTCGAGGGTCTCGCGGTTGTAGCGGCGGCCGCGACAGACGTCGCAGGGCACGTAGACGTCGGGCAGGAAGTGCATCTCGACGCGCAGCATGCCGTCGCCCTGGCAGGCTTCGCAGCGTCCGCCGCGCACATTGAAGCTGAAGCGCCCGGCTTCGTAGCCGCGCGCGCGCGCTTCCGGGACCTGCGCGAACAACTCTCGGATCACCGTGAACAGGCCGGTATACGTGGCCGGATTTGAGCGCGGCGTGCGGCCGATCGGATTCTGGTCGATGTCGATGGCGCGCTCGAAGCGCTCGAGTCCGCTGATGCCGCGGCAGGGCGCGGCGCCATCCACGCCGGCATCGTTGTAGCGCGCTGCGGCATACCGGAACAGCGTGTCGTTGATCAGCGTGGACTTCCCCGACCCGGACACTCCGGTGACGCAGGTGAACAGGCCGCAGGGAATCTCCACCTCGAGGTCGCGCAGATTATTGCCGGTTGCGCCGGCGATGGTGATGCGCGCGGCATTGCGCTGGCGGCGCTGCGCGGGCACCGGAATGGTTTCGGTGCCCGCCAGGTAGCGGCCGGTGAGCGAGTCGGGGTTGGCGGCGATCTGCGCCGGGGTGCCCTGCGCGACCACCTGGCCGCCGTGCACGCCCGCCCCGGGTCCCAGGTCGACCACATGATCGGCGCTGCGGATCGCGTCCTCGTCATGTTCGACCATGATGACCGTATTGCCCAGGTCGCGCAGCCGCCGCAGCGTCGCCAGGAGCCGTTCATGGTCGCGCTGGTGCAGCCCGATCGAAGGCTCGTCGAGGATGTACATGACGCCGGTGAGGCCCGAGCCCACCTGGCTGGCGAGCCTGATGCGTTGCGTCTCGCCGCCCGAGAGCGTGTCGGCAGCGCGATCGAGCCCGAGGTAGTCGAGGCCGACGTCGGCCAGGAACCGCAGCCGCTGCACGACTTCGCGCACGACGCGTTCCGCCACCGCGGCACGCCATCCGCTCAGCTGCAGTGACCCGAAGTGCGCCAACGCGTGCCCGACTGTGAGCCCCGTGAGTTCGGCGATGTTGCGGCCGTCGATCAGCACTGCGCGCGCCGTCGCATTCAGGCGCGTGCCGCCGCATTCCGGGCAGGGCCGTTCGCCGCGATAGCGGCCCAGCTCCTCGCGGACCGCGCCCGATTCGCTTTCGCGCCAGCGACGCTCGAGGTTGGGCATGATGCCTTCGAAGGCGTGGCGGCGGCGCTGGGCACTGCCGCGCGAGTCGTGGTAGCGGAATTCAAGCTCGGCGCCAGCGCTCCCGTAGAGCAGCCGCGCGCGCACCGCCTCGGGCAATTCGAGCCACGGCGTGTCGATGTCGAAGGCGTAGTGGAGCGCGAGACCCTGCAGCAGCTGGAAGTAATGTTTGTTGTGCCGGTCCCAGCCGCGCACGGCGCCGGCGGCCAGCGACAGCTCCGGGTGCGATATCACGCGTTGCGGGTCGAAGAAATCCTGCACGCCGAGCCCGTCGCAACAGGCGCAGGCGCCCGCCGGGTTGTTGAAGGAGAAGATCCGCGGCTCAAGCGTTGGCACGGCGAAGCCGCATTCAGGACAGGCGTGGCGGCTGGAGAACACCAGCGGGGCGAGTGCCGATTCTTCGCCAAACACCACGCGCGCCGTGCCCTGGCTGAGCTTCAGCGCCGTCTCGAAGGATTCCGCGAGGCGTTGCGCCACCTCGGGTCGGGCGCGGAAGCGGTCCACCACCGCTTCGATCGTGTGCTTGCGTCGCGCGTCCAGTGGCGGCGCGTTGTCGAGTTCGTAGACCGTGCCATCGATCCGCACGCGCACGAACCCCTGGCCAGCCAGTTCGCCGATGAGGTGCGCGTGCTCGCCCTTGCGATCGGTGATCAGTGGGGCGAGCAGCAGGGCGGCCTGGTCCGGACCCGCGTGCAGCACCTGGTCGACCATCTCGCCGACGCTCTGCGCCGCGAGGTCGATGCCGTGTTTCGGGCAGCGCGGGAGGCCGGCGCGCGCGTACAGCAGGCGCAGGTAGTCGTAGATCTCGGTGACCGTGCCGACCGTCGAGCGGGGGTTGTGTGAACCGGCCTTTTGCTCGATGGCGATGGCTGGCGACAGGCCCTCGATGCTGTCGACATCGGGTTTGTCCATCATCGACAGGAACTGGCGGGCGTAGGCCGAGAGCGACTCGACGTAGCGCCGCTGGCCCTCGGCGTACAGCGTGTCGAAGGCCAGCGAAGACTTGCCGGAGCCGGACAACCCCGTCAGCACCGTCAGCTGCCCGCGTGGCAGGTCCAGGTCGATATTCTTGAGATTGTGGGTGCGCGCGCCGCGCACGCGGATGGTCATATTGGGGATGATGATTCGAGCGGCCCTCAGGAGGCACAGGATTGCGGCCATTCTACACCCCCGGGGCGCCCACCCCGGGCCGAGGCCGGCCCGCCAGGGGGATTTTGGTCTATATGGGGTTATGGGGCCTTTTAGCCGCCCTGGTTGACCCGGGTGGGGGTAAATAGCGGGTTACGCGCCAGAAACAGGCGCAGCCGCAGGCGCTGGCGGCGACTACAATAGCGACCCTGCAATTTCTTAAAAGTACGCAAGAGGGCCTGGCCATGGCGCGCGGAATCAACAAAGTCATTCTCATCGGCAACCTGGGCGCCGACCCGGAAACGCGTTCCATGCCTTCGGGCATGACGGTTGCCAACATCCGCGTCGCCACCAGCGAGAGCTGGAAGGATAAACAGTCCGGCGAGCAGAAGGAGCGCACCGAGTGGCATCACGTGGCGATGTTCGGGCGCCTGGGTGAGATTGCGGGTGAATACCTGCGCAAGGGTTCGCAGGTCTACATCGAGGGGTCGCTGCGCACCCGCAAGTGGCAGGACAAAGAAGGGCGCGACCGCTACACCACGGAAATCATCGCCGACGAGATGCAGATGCTCGGCGGCGGCGCAGGCGGCGGTGGCGGCGGTGGTGGCAGTGGCAGCACCGGCAGCTACGAATCGCGCGAGCGTGCCCCGGCGGGTGAACCGGCTGCGAGCGGCGCCGGCGCGAGCGCTGAGGAATTCGATGACGATATTCCATTCTGATACATGAGCGGCCGCTACTACATCAAGACTTTCGGCTGCCAGATGAACGAGTACGACTCTGCGCGCATCGCAGACGTACTGCGAGAAAGCGCGGGGTTCACACCCACCGATGATCCGGCGAGCGCCGACCTGCTGCTGATGAACACCTGTTCGGTGCGCGAGAAGGCGCAGGACAAGGTGTATTCGCTGCTGGGCGAATGGCGCGCGCACAAGCTCCGGCGGCCCGGGGTGCTGATCGGCGTCGGCGGCTGCGTGGCCAGCCAGGAGGGCGAGGCGATCACCGCGCGCGCCCCGTTCGTCGACCTGGTGTTCGGCCCGCAGACCATCCACCGGCTGCCCGCCATGCTGGGCGCAGTACGCGCACACGCCCGCGCGGTCGTTGATGTCAGCTTTCCGGAGATCGAGAAATTCGATCACCTGCCGGCGCCGCGTGCCGCCGGCGCCCGTGCCTACGTGTCGATCATGGAAGGTTGCAGCAAGTACTGCAGTTTCTGCGTCGTCCCCTACACGCGCGGCGATGAAGTAAGCCGGCCCTTCGCCGCGGTGCTCGAGGAAGTGCGGGTGCTGGCCGCGCAGGGCGTGGGCGAGGTCACGCTCCTGGGGCAGAACGTCAACGCCTACGCGGGTGCACTCGCGGGCGGTGGAACGGGCGATCTCGCCTCGCTCATTCATCACGTGGCGCGCATCGCAGGCCTCGAGCGCATCCGTTTCACAACTTCACATCCGCTCAATTTCACCGACAGCCTCATCGAGGCCTACGCCAGCGTGCCGCAGCTGGCCAATCACCTGCACCTGCCGGTGCAAAGCGGCTCGGATCGGATCCTCACCCTGATGAAGCGCGGCTACACGGCGCTCGAATACAAAGACCGGCTGCGGCGGCTGCGTGCAGTGCGGCCCGGTATTGCCATCTCCACCGACATCATCGTCGGCTTTCCGGGCGAGACGGAACGAGACTTCGAGGCAACACTGCAGCTGGTGGCCGATGCCAACCTCGACCAATCGTTTTGCTTTATCTACAGCGCGCGGCCAGGTACGCCCGCCGCGGCGCTCCCGGACGAAGTCGCGCCCGAAATCAAGCAGCAACGCCTGGCTCGCCTGCAGGCCCTGCTCGATGCCCAGAGTTTCAGGATCAGCCGCAACCTGGTTGACACGGTGCAGCGGGTGCTGGTCGAGCGCCATGCGAAGAAAGACTCCCGCGAGCTGGCGGGGCGCACCGAGTGCAACCGCTGGGTCAATTTCAGCGGTCCCGCATCGCTCCTGCAGCGATTCGTGGCGGTTACCATCACCGAGGCGCGGCCGCACTCGCTGCGCGGGCGGCTCGAGTTGCTCGCAGCGGCAGCGGGCGACCCGGTTCCTGGCGAACGCGCCGCCGTGAGGGCCTGAACCTGGCTACGCCCACTGTCGCCAGCGCCCGAGAATTCGAGCTGGAACCGGCTGACAACGCGCGGCTCGCGAGCCTGTGCGGGCCGCTCGATGCCAACCTGCGGCTGCTGGAAGTGCGGCTCGAGGTGCAGATCCGCCGCCGTGGCCACGGGTTTCGCGTGCAGGGGCTCCAGGCCGAGGTGGCCGAGCGCGCGCTGCGTGAATTGCACGGCCAGACTTCTGCCGGCGAGGTCAGCCCCGAGCAGGTCCACTTGTGCATCGTCGAGCAGGGGCTGCCGCGCGCGG
>JAYTXT010000035.1:0-21788 GCA_043742765.1 Gammaproteobacteria bacterium
CCGCGCGCGATCAGCAGTTTCAGCTGCGATTGCCGGTCTTCCGGCGCGTTGTTGGCACGGCGCTCGATGGCGGCCGCGAGCGCCGAACCTTTGGGCGCCGTGACGACCGACTTGCCCACGGGCGGTGTCAGGTGCGAGCGGGTGTTTACTGCCGGTTTCGCCGCGGGCGCGGCGGTGGCGGCCTTGGCGGTTGCGGGCGGATGCTTCGGTGCGGGCTTGCCGGCGAGCGGCTTGGCGGATTTCGCCGTGGCCGCCGGCTTCACCATTGCGGTGCTCCTGGCCGGCGCCGCTACGCGCTTCGGGGCCACGGCCGACGCCGCGTGCGCTTTCTTGGCGGCCGGCGCCGCGTGTTTCGCGGCTGGCGCTGGCTGCGCGGCACCTTTGGTTCGGGCTGCTGGCGCGGGTTTTGATTTACGGGTCGGCGGCATTGCGGTCTCTTACGAATGTAATCAGGACAAGAATTCCTCAACCAGGGTTCCCTAAGGAATCAGGGGAACGCGCCGGAAGGGGCGAAATGGGTGCGGAAAATCCTGCAATTATACTGAGTTGGGGGCTTTAAAGGCCAGTTGCGAGCCAGACGGGCCTGGAATGACGCAGTCAGGGCGGACGGGCCGGCGATCGCCTGTTAAGTAATTGAAATTCTGAGCGTTCTTCGGCCGTCGCGGAGCCCGATTCGACCTTGCCGAGCAGCTCGTCGTAGCGCCTCGCCTGGCGCTCGGCGCCGATCTGGCCGATCAGCCGATCGAGGATTCCAAGCAGCTCGGGTCCGGCCTGCGAGCCATCGAGCAGGATGCGCTCTGCGTGCAACTCCCCCAGCCGCCGGTGCTCGGGCCGCTCGCGCCATTCCTCGAGCAGCTGCGAGGCCGTGCGGTGAGGCTGCGCGCGCAGCGCATTGAGCAGCTCGCGAAGCGTGGCGATGCCGCCGAGCTCCGCTTCGCCAATGGCGGCGAGCGCTGGAAACACGGCGGCCGGAACCGCCGCGGCGGTTGCCGGAAAATGCAGCAGCGTCTGGATGGCCTGCGTCACCAGCCCGCGGCGTCCGGCACTGGCACCACTCCCGGGGCCATGGCGGAAATTCGCGTTGCGCGAACGCGCTGCTGCGCCGTCGTCGGTGGCCGGCACTTCGGGCGCGGCCGCCAGGTCCGAATGCAGGAGTTCGCGCAGCCGCTCGGTCCCGAGCCCCACTTCCTGCGCGATGCGCGCCAACAGCAATTCCTGATAGACACCCTGGGGAAGCTTCGCCAGCAGCGGGCGCGCGAGCGCGACGAACTTGGCGCGGCCGTCGGCATGCGCGAGATCGGCCTGCTCGCGCAGGTGCGCCGTGAGATATTCGGACAGCGGCAGCGCTGTGCCCAGGCGCGCTTCAAAAGCCTCGCGGCCTTCGCGGCCGACCAGACTGTCCGGGTCCTCGCCTTCGGGCAGGAACAGGAAACGCAGCTCACGGCCTTCGCGCGCCTCGGGCAGCGCGTTCTGCAGCGCGCGCCAGGCGGCGGCGCGGCCCGCGCGATCGCCGTCGAAGGCGAACACTACTTCGCTGACCAGGCGGAAGGCGCGTTTGAGATGCTCGGGCGTGGTCGCGGTACCGAGCGTCGCCACCGCATAGGCGATCCCGGCCTGGTGCAGGCGCACCACATCCATGTAACCCTCGACGATCACCAGGCGCTTCAGGCTGGTGCGCGCCAGGCGGATCTCGTGCGGGCCGTACAGTTCCTGGCCTTTATGAAACAGCGCAGTTTCCGGGGAGTTCAAATATTTAGGTTCGCCATCGCCCAGCACGCGGCCACCGAAGCCGAGCACGCGTCCGCGCGGATCGCGAATCGGAAACATGATGCGGTCGCGAAAGCGGTCGTACCAGGGTTCGCTCCCGGCGCGCGGCGTGTCGCGCTCGATGATGAGTCCGGTGGCCGAGAGCGCGCGGCGTGATTCTTCCGTGGCGCCGAAGCGCTGCAGCACTTCATTCCAGGCATCGCTCGCGTAGCCGATGCGGAAGCGCTCGGCGATCGCGGCATCGAGCCCGCGGCCGCGCAGATAGGCGCGCGCCCGGTCGCTGCCGGCAAGATTTTCCTGGTAAAAGCCCGCAACCCGACCCAGCAGTTCGCTGAGCTCTTCCTGGGCACGCGGCGGGCCGGCGCCGCCCCCTTCATGCGGCACCTCAAGCCCGAGGCGCCCGGCCAGTTCTTCGACCGCTTCCGGGAACGGCAGCTGCTCATAGTTCATGAGGAACCCGAGCGCCGTGCCGTGCGCGCCGCAACCGAAGCAGTGATAGAACTGCTTGTCGGGGCTCACCCAGAACGAGGCCGTCTTTTCATCGTGGAAGGGACAGCAGGCCTTGTACTCGCGGCCGGCCTTTTTCAGCGGTACGCGGCTGCCGACGATCTCGACGATATCGGCGCGCGCAATCAGTTCGTCAATAAAAGTCTGGGGAATGCGGCCGGCCATGGTTCCAGTCTACCCGAGAGCGTATCGGCTCTCGCGGCGTTGCGCGCCAGTCACCTTTCACGCATTCTGGGCCTGACAATACAACGCAAGGATTGCCAAGCGTGCGATTCTCGAGGGCCATAGTCCGGATTCCGGGTCAGTCGTACGCAGACGGCCTGACCACGTCGGCCGAGGGTCGGCCGGACCTCCGCAGGGCCCGCGCACAGCATGATGACTATTGCGATGCGCTGCGCGCCTGCGGCCTGGAGGTCACGGTGCTGCCTGCTGATGAGCGCTTTCCCGATGGCACCTTCGTCGAAGACACCGCGGTGGTCGCGGCGCGCGTGGCTGTCGCGACGCGGCCCGGCGCGCCAGCGCGCTGCGGGGAAGTACCGGCGGTGGCAGCCGCGCTCCGCCAGTTCAGGCCCGAACTCGCGCAGATCGAGCCGCCCGGGACCGTCGACGGCGGCGACATCTGCCAGGCCGAGGAACATTTTTTCATCGGTGTTTCCGCGCGCACCAACGAGGCCGGAGCGGCGCAACTGGCGGCCATCCTGACGCGCCACGGGTACACGGCATCGATGCTCGATATCCGCGTGCACCGAACCCTGTTGCATCTCAAGTCCGGCATCACCTATCTGGGTGAGCGCTGCCTGGTGATAGCCCGCGACGCGCCGCGCAGCGGCACGCTGGCGGCTTATGACGTGCTCGAGGTCGAGCCGGCCGAGTCCTACGCCGCCAATTGCGTGCGCGTGAATGACTTCGTCCTGGTGGCAGCAGGTTACCCGCGGCTGGCGGCGCGGCTCGATGAGCGCGGTTATGCCGTGCGCCGCCTCGAAATGTCCGAATTCCGGAAAATGGACGGCGGCCTCAGCTGCCTGTCGCTGCGCTTCTGAGCGGCCGCGACCCATATTGCGAACAACCGTTCAGGGTTCCAGGTGGCGCTTGTGGCGCCAGAGCTGCACTGCGAACACGAACGCCATCAGGCTCAGCAGGCCGAAGAACCACAGCATCGGCGCGTACCCCTGCACGTGCGCCGCACTCGCGCCGCCCCGGTCATTGAGGTAACCCGCGATCACATTGGCTGCTGTCAGGCCGACGTTCTGCAGCATGGTCATCAGCCCATAGGCGGTGCCGAGCTGCGCGGCCGTGGCGACGCGCGCCACCGCCGGCCACATCACCGCGGGAACCAGCGAGAAGCTCACGCCCAGCAGCACCGTCGATACCCACAGGTTCACGCCGCCGCTGGCCAGAAACAGGAAACTCAACGGCAGCAGCAGCGAGCCGATCAGCAGCAGCAGAGCATGCGCGCCGACGCGGTCGACCAGCAGGCCAAACAGCGGTGTCGCGAACACGGCGGCCAGGAACACATAGCTGTTCAGCGTACTGGCGGCGTCCAGCGACAGGCCGTGTGCGTGCTGGAAATACTCGATCGCGAAGGTGCTGCGGAACGGCAGAACGACGGCATAGAACGTGACGCAGATGCCGACGAGGTACCAGTAGCCGGCGCGAAAACGCAGCAGGTTCCGCCAGTCGATGCCCTCGCTCGGCGGCGCAAGCGCGAGCGTGCCGCGGCCGGCTTCGCGCCGATCGACCAGGTAGTAGACCGCGGCGGCCGCGAGGCTCAGGGCCGCGAAGCCCACCGCCAGCCACAGCGGC
Source organism: Gammaproteobacteria bacterium (assembly GCA_043742765.1). Lineage (GTDB taxonomy): Bacteria > Pseudomonadota > Gammaproteobacteria > Steroidobacterales > Steroidobacteraceae > FEN-1191. The sequence continues at coordinate 4,078 of JAYTXT010000035.1, forward strand.
GCCTGCCAGCCCCTCGCGTACAGCGAGTCCGCGAACGAGGGTGAGCGGTCAGCAAAATAGGAACCGAGCCGCGCCAGGCTCAGGTTCAGCGCGAACAACAACGCGAAATAACGTCCCATGAACCACTGCGCGAGCGCCACGGTGATCGCCACGATCATGGTCTCGGCGCCCACGCCGAACAGCAACCGGCCCAGCACCATGAGCGGAAAGAGGCTCCCGAGCGCCGTGAGCACCGCGCCCACCAGGCACAGGAACGTGGCCCAGAAGACCACGCGGCGGGCGCCGAGGCGGTCGGTCAGGACGCCGCCGACCAGCACCAGGAAGATGTTGGGGAAACTGTAGACCGCGTTGAGCGTGCCGATCTGGGTTTGCGAAAAACCGAGCTGGCGCCCGAGCAGGTCGACGACGGGACCGATCGAGTCGTAGACGTAGTAGTTGCCCAGCATCAGCAATGCCGCCGCCGTGAACATGACGGCCTGGGCTGTGGCAGAAGGAGCGCGGCGGCGCGGCTGGCTCATGGGCTGGCAATATGCCAGAGCCGCCGGTGGCTCGTGGCGCAATCGGCCCTCTGTGCGGCTCCGCGCGATGATGCTACGGTAGCGCGCATGGCTGAGAACAAACGTGATGCTGGCCTGGTGCGCGCGGTCGGCGTGTGGGGGCTCGCCTCCAGCACGCTCTGCGTCACCGTCGGCGCCGGGATTTTCGCGCTGCCGGCGGCGCTCGCCGCCAGCGTCGGCACCTATGCACCGCTCGCGCTGCTGGCCTGCGCCGCAGCCGTGGGTGCGGTGGCCGCCTGTTTTGCCGAGGGCGGCAGCCGCATCGCCAGCAGCGGCGGCGCCTACGGTTATGTGGTCGCCGCATTCGGGCCGCTGGCCGGATTCGTGGCCGGCACGCTCGCCTGGTTCGCCAGCGTGCTCGCCAGCGGTGGCGTGTCCGCCGCCCTGGCCGACGTCGTGGCCAGCCTGTTCCCGCCAGGGTTCCAGCCCGTAGTGCACCTGGTGGTGATCGTCGGCGTCATCAGCGCCATCGCGCTGGTCAACGTCGGCGGCGTCATGCACGCGACGCGACTGATCAACGCCGCAACCATGCTGAAGCTCCTGCCGCTGCTCATCTTCGTGCTGGTCGGCGCGGCCGCCATGCACGGCGGCAATTTCGTGCAGACCGTGCACAGCGACACCGCTGGACTCGGTCGGGCGCTGATCCTCTCGCTGTTCGCGTTCTCGGGCCTGGAGATCTCGCTGTGCGCCAGCGGCGAGGTGGCGGAGCCGGCGCGCACTATTCCGCGCGCGCTGGTGCTGGCCATGGTGGCGGTCACGGTGCTGTACGTGGCGATCCAGGTCGTCGCCCAGGGGCTGCTGGGTCCCGCGCTAGCGCTTTCCAAGGTGCCGCTGGCTGACGCCATGGGCCGGATCAGCCCGGCGCTCCGTCTGCTGATGCTAGCAGGGGCCGCAGTGTCGATGTTCGGCCTACTGAGCAGTGAACTGCTCGGCAACCCGCGCATCCTGTTCGCCTTTGCGCGCGACGGCCTGCTGCCGCGTGCGCTGGGACGGGTCCACGAGCGCAGCCATGTGCCGCACGTGGCGATTCTCGTCAACGCGGCGATCGCCATGGGCCTGGCACTGACCGGTACTTTCGCCGAACTGGTGGTGTTGTCGGCGCTGGCGACGGCGCCCCTGTACATCCTCGGCTGTGCGGCGTCCTGGCGCCTGTCCCGGCGTGGCGTCGCGCAGACGGGTACGCCGCTGAATTTCCGCTGGCTCGGAACGGCGGTGATCGTAGCCATTACCAGCATGCTGGCGCTGATTGCGCTGGCAGCGCGCGCGGAAATCCTCGGGCTGGCGGCGCTGATCAGCGGCAGCGTCCTCAGCTACCTGCTGCTGGCGCGCTACCGCTCCTCACGCTGACGGCAGCGTTGCCGCGTATTTCATGAGGTTCCTAGTCATGCCAAGACCGTACTTTCGAATGCTGACAGGGGCGCTGGCCGGTTTCGCCATTGCGATGGGCAACGCGCACGCAGCCTCGCCTGGTCTCGCCGAACTGCAAACCATGACCGCACGCTTTGCGCCGGTCGAGGTGCGGGTCGATCTGTCCAAGCTGCCGGTGAACGAACGGCAGGCGCTGACAGCGATGGTCCGCGCCGCACAGATCATCGATGCGTTGTACCTGCGCCAGGTGTCGCCGCGCAGCGAGTCGCAGCTGCTGGCGCTGCTCCAGGATGGCTCGCCCCTGGGACAGGCGCGATTGCGGTATTTCATGATCAACAAGGGACCCTGGTCCGAGCTCGACCTCAACCGGCCGTTTCTGCCGGGTGTGGGTGAGCGGCCGTCACAAGCCAATTTCTACCCTGCCGACGCCACGCGGGCGGAAATCGACGCCTGGCTCAACTCGCTGTCGCCGGTGGAGCACGAGGCCGCGGCGGGTTTCTTCACAACCATACGCCGCACGAGCGCGGGCGCGCTCACGGTTGTTCCCTATGCACTCGAGTACCAGAACGAGCTGGCCGAGGCCGCGCGTTTCCTGCGCGCAGCGGCTGCGCTTACCGCCCAGCCGACCCTTAAGGGTTTTCTCGAGAAACGCGCAGCTGCTTTCATCAGCAACGACTACTTTGACAGCGACATGGCATGGATGGATCTGGACGCCTCGATCGAGCCGACAATCGGCCCCTACGAGGTTTACGAGGACCAGTGGTTCAACTTTAAGGCGGCGTTTGAGGCTTTCATCACGGTGCGCGACTCGGCTGAGTCCGCCAAGCTGGCGCATTTCAGCGCCGAGCTACAGGAGCTGGAAGACCACCTGCCGATCGACCCCCAGTACCGCAACCCGAAACTCGGCGGCTACGCGCCGATCCGCGTGGTCAACGTGGTCTATAACGGCGGTGACGGCAATCACGCCACGCAGACCGCAGCCTTCAACCTGCCGAACGATGAGCGGGTGGTGAGCGCCAAGGGCTCGAAGCGCGTGCTGCTGAAGAACTTCCAGCAGGCCAAGTATGAGAAGGTGTTGGTGCCAATTGCCGCGCGCGTGCTCTCGCCCGCCGACCGCAAGCAGGTCGCCTTCGAGCCCTTCTTCACGCACATTCTGCTGCACGAGCTGATGCACGGTTTGGGTCCCCATGCGATCCGCGTCGCTGGCCGCGACACGACCGTGCGCCAGGAGCTCAAGGATCTGTACTCGCCGCTCGAGGAAGCCAAGGCGGACGTCTCCGGCCTGTGGGCGCTGCAGTACCTGATGGACAAGGGCGTGCTCGACAAGCGCCAGGAACGCGCCACTTACACCACATTCCTTGCTTCGACTTTTCGTACGTTGCGTTTCGGACTGACTGAGGCGCACGCGCGGGGCATGGCGCTGCAGGTCAACAACCTGCTCGATCACGGCGCGATCCGTATCGCGCGTGATGGCACGTTTTCGCTCGACATCGGCACAGCGAAACAGGCAGTCATCGACCTGACGCACGACATCATGACGCTGCAGGCGCACGGTGACTACGCCGGCGCGCACGCGCTTCTCGCCCGCATGGTCGTGATCCGGCCGGAAGTGCGACGCATGCTCGATCGGCTTAAGGAGGTACCCGTGGATATCGCGCCGCAGCTGGTGACGGCCGCGCAGCTCACTGCGCACTGAGACGGTGGCGCGGGCGCGCCGCCGGGATGGGTCAGGCGGTGAGGCGCGCCTTGATCCGCGCACCGACGACACCCATGTCGGCGCGGCCGGCGGCCCTGGCCTTGATCGCCGCCATGACCTTGCCCATGTCCTTGATTGAAGCAGCACCGGTGGCGGTAATGGTCTCGCTGATCAGCGCGTCCAGTTCTGCGTCGTCGAGCTGCGCGGGCAGGTAGGCGTTGAGCAGGGCGAGTTCCGCTTCTTCCTTGGCCACCAGGTCAGCGCGCCCCCCAGCCTGGAACTGGACGATGGACTCGCGCCGCTGCTTCACCATCTTGTCGATGACGGCGAGCACCTGGGCATCATCGAGCTCGATGCGCTCATCGACTTCACGCTGCTTGATCGCAGCCATCACCATGCGGATGTTGGCGAGTTTTTCCTTCTCGAGCGCGCGCATGGCGGACTTCATGTCCTCCTGGATGCGCGCCTTGAGCGTCATGGGCTTTAGCGCGCGGTGCGCACGAAATCGCGGGAGATGCGCTTGATGTGGCGCTTCACGGCCGCAGCTTTCTTGCGCTTACGTTCCTGGGTGGGCTTTTCGTAGAATTCGCGGCGACGCAGTTCGGCGAGTACGCCGGCCTTCTCGCAGGCGCGCTTGAAGCGCCGCAGGGCGGCATCGAAGTACTCGTTTTCCCGGATTCGGACGCTCGGCATCGAACTCAACCTCTTGATCTTGAAGCCGTTTGGAGACGGCCCAGGCAGTGTCGGGGCCGCGATTCTAAAGAGGCTGGAGACAAAAGGCAAAGACTGGATGGACTTGCGCCCCTTGGGCCCGGCTGCCATGGGTCATACTTCACAAAAGCCGCCCATGCGTATCCTTGCCATTGAATCCTCCTGCGATGAAAGCGCCGTCGCGGTGCTGGACGAGCACCGTGGCCTGCTGGCGCACGGTTTGTGGAGCCAGGTGGATCTGCACCGGATCTACGGCGGCGTGGTACCGGAGCTGGCCTCGCGCGACCACGTCCAGCGCCTGCTGCCCCTGGTGCGCGATGCGTTGGCCACGGCCGGCACCCGGCCGGAGGAGCTGCAGGGAATCGCCTATACGGCCGGGCCCGGGCTGGTCGGCGCGCTGCTGTGCGGCGCGGCCCTGGCGCGCTCGCTGGCCTATGGATGGCGGCTCCCGGCCATCGGCATCCATCACCTGGAAGGCCACCTGCTGGCGCCGCTCCTGGAGTCGCCAGCCCCGCAATTTCCGCACCTGGCGCTGCTGGTGTCCGGCGGGCACACGATGCTGATCGAGGCGCGCGCCTTGGGCGATTATCGGCTCCTCGGTCAGACCCGCGACGACGCTGCGGGCGAGGCCTTCGACAAGAGCGCGAAACTGCTGGGGCTCCCTTACCCGGGCGGCCCGCAGCTGGCGGCATTGGCCGAACGGGGCCGGTCGGGCGCGTGCCCGCTGCCGCGGCCGATGCTCGACCGGCCGGGTTTTGAATTCAGTTTTTCGGGGCTCAAGACCGCCGTGGCGCTGGCCGCCCGTGCCCAGCCGCTCGATGAGCAGCGCCGCGCCGACATCGCCCGCGGCGTGCAGGACGCCATCGTCGATACGCTGTGCGTCAAGACGCTGCGCGCCATCGAAGCCACGGGCCTCTCACAACTGGTGGTCGCCGGGGGCGTCGGCGCCAATCGCGAACTGCGCAGCCGCCTGAGCGCGGCGCTCGCGGCCCAGGGCGGCCAGGCTTTTTTCCCGCGCCTGGAATTTTGCACGGATAATGCCGCCATGATCGCGGTTGCGGGTCTGCTGAGACTGAAGGCCGGCGAGCGCAGCGGCGCGGGCCTGGGGGTCCGCGCGCGCTGGCCGCTCGCGGAGCTGCGGCCGCCGCTGGCTGGAATGACTGGAGTCACATGAGCACGAATAACGGCGACCGGATCTTTTTGCGCGGGCTGGAATGCCACTGCATCATCGGTTTCATCGACTGGGAACGGCGCGTGCAGCAGAAGGTCGTGCTCGACCTCGAATTCCCGACCGATTGCGCGCGCGCGGCGGTGAGCGACGCGGTGGCCGACACGGTCGATTACAAGCAGATCGCCAAGCGCGTGCTGGCCTACGTGGGCGAGTCGCAGTTCCAGCTGATCGAGACCCTGGCGCATCGCTTAGGCTTGCTGCTGCTCGAGGAATTCGGCCTCGAGTGGATCCGCATCAGTCTCAACAAGCCGGGCGCGATCCGCCACTCGCGCGACATCGGCGTCAGCATCGAGCGGCGGCGCGCTGATCTCGCCACTGGCGCCTAGCCGGGCAGCCCGACCATGCCCCGGGTCTACGTCGCGATCGGCGGCAACGTCGAGCCCGAACGCTGGTTCCCGCTGGCCGCGCGCGAATTGCGGCGGCGCTTCCCCGGGACGTATTTTTCCTCCTGCTACCGCAACCCCGCCTTTGGCTTCGAGGGCGCCGATTTCATCAACGCGGTGGCCGGTTTTGATACCGACGAGCCGGTCGACGCGGTGCTCGCGCACTGTCACGAGGTCGAGGAACTGTGCGGCCGGCGGCGCGATGACCCGAAGTGGGCGCCGCGCGTGATGGACATCGACCTGCTGCTATATGGTGAACTCGTGGCGGAGACCGCCGCTTACCGCCTGCCGCGGCCCGACCTGTTGCGCCGCTCCTTCATGCTGCGGCCACTGGCGCAGATCGCCGCGGATCTGCACCACCCGCTGACCGGGCGCGAAATTGGCGATCACTGGCGCGAGCTGGCGCGCGAACCGTACCTGCTCGAGCGAGCGCCGCTCGACCTCAACGCCTAGCGACGTCGTGGCAGGAGTGCGGTTGATCCATTACCAGCGCAGGCTTCGGCCGCCGTCCACTGCGAGGATCTGCCCGGTCACATACGGCGCGTCGGTCGCAAAAAACCGCACGGCGCGCGCCACGTCGGTGGGCGAACCGGCGCGCTCGAGGAGCGTGCGGCTGATGATTTCCTGTTGCTGTGCCTCATCGAGGCCAGCCTCCGGCCACAGCACTGGGCCCGGAGCGATGGCGTTTACCCGTACCTCTGGAGCGAGTTCGCGCGCTAGGCCGCGGGTCAGGTGGATGAGCGCGGCCTTGGCGGTCGAATAGACCAGGTAACCCGGCAGTGGGCGCGTGCCGTGAATGTCGACGATATTGACTATGAGTCCGCGGGCGCGCTTCAGTTCGTCCGCGGCCGCCTGCGCCAGGAACAGTGGCGCGGCGAGGTTGGTACCCATGAGGTCGCTCCACTGTTCCGTGCTGAGCTTCGCCAGCGGGGTGGGATAGAAGCTCGAGGCGTTGTTGACCAGGATGTGAAGACCTCGAAAACGGGACAGCACGGCCGCCACCAGTGGCGGAAGCGTATCGATCTGCAAGAGGTCGGCGCCGAAGACAGCCGCTGAGCCGGCGCGCTGCGCGTTGAGTTCCGCTGCCAGCGCCTGTGCCGCGTGCTGCGAGCGGTGGCAGTGAATCGCAACAGCCGCCCCGGCGGCGTGCAGATGCCTTACGATCTGCGCACCGACGCGCCGCGCGCCGCCCGTGACCAGAGCAGTCTGACCGGCGAGTGCGTGTGGCGCGGCGCTCATGTCCGAAGCTTATGACGACTGTGCCAGCAATCACAATGCCCGCGCTCGATACCGCGCAGCGCGCCCAGGCTGCCGCCGCGCTTGCTGGCGTGCGCGCGCGCATCAGCGCGCGCGGCGGCTGGATCGGGTTCGATGAGTACCTCGAGCAGGTGCTGTACGCGCCCGGCCTCGGTTACTACAGCGCCGGCGCCGCGAAGTTCGGCGCTGCGGGTGATTTCGTCACGGCGCCGGAACTCTCGCCGCTGTTCGGCGCCTGCGTGGCGCGGGCCATCGCGCCGTTCCTCGCCGGCGGCGGCGACCTCCTGGAACTCGGCGCCGGCAGCGGCGCGCTGGCCAAAGTGCTGCTGCTGCGCCTCGATGAGCTCGGCGCGTTGCCGGAGCGCTATCTCGTTCTGGAAGTGAGCGCGGACCTGCGCGAGCGGCAGCACGCGCTGCTGCGCAGCTTGCCGCCCCCGTTGTATGCACGGGTGCAATGGCTCGACGCACTCCCCCGGCAGGCGCTGCGCGGCGTGATCCTCGCCAACGAAGTCGCCGACGCGCTGCCGTTCCAGTGTTTCACCGTGACCGCCGGCGGCTATGCGGAACGAGGCGTGGCACTCGATGCGCAAGGCAATCCGGCCTGGGCCGAGCGGCCGGCCTCCGCGCTGTTGCAGGCTGAACTGGCGCAGCTTGCGGCCTCACGCCCCGAGACCTGGGCCGCGGGTTATCGCGGTGAGCTGTGCCTGCGGGCAGGACCCTGGCTCGCCGGCCTCGCGGCGGTGCTCGAATCGGGCGGCATCCTGCTGTTCGACTATGGGCTCGGTCGGCAGGAGCTCTACCATCCGCAGCGCGACGCGGGCACCTTGCGCTGCCACTACCGTCACCGTGTACACGACGATCCGTACCGGTACCCGGGCCTGCAGGACATCAGCGCCTGGGTCGATTTCACGCGGCTCGCCGCCGCTGCCGCGGACGCCGGACTGGAAGTGGCGGGCTACTGCACGCAGGCCGCGTTTCTGCTCGGCGCCGGGATCGACGCCGAGCTGGCGCAAGCGGGTGACGAACTCGAGCGCGCGCGCCGGGCCGGCGAGGCACGGCAGCTGCTGCTGCCCGGGGAAATGGGCGAGATCTTCAAGGCGTTGCTGCTGACGCGTGGGGCCGTTGCAGCCAGCAGCGCTTTTGGCGTTCAGGATCTGCGTCGGCTGCTGTAACAACAGTTGCCGGCTGCGGCCTTGCTGTTACGACTCCTGGAGGAGCCGTAGTGCTGCCAGCCGCCGTTGGCGCAGGAGCAGGGCGATCTGCGCGCCGCGCTTTGCCTGCACCCCCGCGGCATCCAGGCGCACCGCCGCGGTCGCGCGCAGTGCCGCCGCGACCCGGGTCGCGAAGTCCTCGATCGCATCGTGCGGCAGGGACGCGGCCGCGGCGCAGGCGCGCCACACTTCGAGCCAGCAGCCAAAGCGCTCGGGTCGGCGCCAGGCATCGGCCGTTTCCAGGAGCGCCAGCAGCCACTGTGGATCGGCGGCGGCCTGCTCGGGCGGCCGGGCGTCGGCACCGATGTGCGCGGCGAGGCGCGCGGCGAGCGTAGCGAGCTCACGATGCTCGCCCGGCACTCGCAACCGGGCGCACAGCGCCTCGATTTCGGCGGTGGGCAGGGCGGCCAGCAACGCCGCCCAGCGCGCCGGGGTGTCGGGCTGGCCGTCGGTGGTGACCACCGCGGTGGCACGGTGGAGCGCAGCCAGCGCCGTGGCCAGGCCGGATCGGCCCGCGAGTTCCGGCAGCAGCACCGCCAGTGCGCCGCAATCGTGCAGCACCTCGAGGGCGCGTTCGGGGCGGTCGGTGGCGAGCGCGAGTTCGAGTTCACGCCACACGCGTTCGCTCACCAGCGCGTTCACCTCGCCGGCGTGCACCATGGCGCGCATGAGTTCGAGCGTGTCCGGCGCCACGCTGAAGCCCAGATCGGCGAAGCGCGCGGCGAAGCGCGCGACGCGCAGGATCCGCACCGGATCCTCGCTGAAGGCGGGCGAGACATGCCGCAGCAGGCGCGCGGCGAGATCGGCGCGGCCGCCGTAGGGATCGACGAGCTGGCCGTCGGCGTCGCGCGCCATGGCATTGATGGTCAGGTCGCGCCGCCGCAAATCCTCTTCGAGCGTAACTGCGGGCGAGAACTCGGTGACGAATCCGCGGTAACCGGGCGCCACCTTGCGCTCGAGCCGTGCCAGCGCATATTCCTCGTGTGTATCAGGGTGCAGGAACACGGGAAATTCCCGGCCGACGGCCCGATAACCGGCGCGCTCGAGCTCCGCCGGAGTGGCGCCCACGACCACCCAGTCACGCTCCCTGACCGGGCAACCCAGCAGTTCATCCCGGACGGCGCCACCCACGAGGTAGACTTGCATCCGCACATGTTAACCGAGGCTCGTGCCCGCGCGTTTTACCGTCATGCTGGAGCGGCGTTGCTGATGAGCGTGTTCAGTCTTTCCGGGTGCAGCGTGGGCTACCTGCTGCAGGCCGGCCATGGACAGTGGCAGCTGCTGCGGGCGCGGACACCGATTGACCGGTTGATCACCAGCGATTCGACCGCTGCCGCGCTGAAGTCGCGCCTGGAGCTGGCGCGCGCGGCGCGCGCGTTCGCCAGCCGCGAGCTGGCGCTCCCCGACAATCGCAGTTACCGCAGCTACAGCGCCCTCGGGCGGGCGTACGTGGTGTGGAACGTGGTGGCGGCGCCGGAATTCAGCGTGGCGCCGCAGCGCTGGTGGTTCCCGATCACCGGTTCAATCGCCTACCGAGGCTATTTTCGCGAAGACAACGCCCGGCGCTTTGCGGCGGCGCTGGCAGCGCGCGGCTACGACACTTACGTGGGTGGCGTGAGCGCGTACTCGACGCTCGGCCGGTTCGCCGACCCGCTGCTCGACACGATGCTGCGCTACGGCGACCTGCAGCTGGTCGGCACGATGTTCCACGAACTCGCCCACCAGCTCGTCTACGTGAAGAGCGACAGCGAATTCAACGAGGCCTTTGCGATGAGCGTCGAGCGTGTGGGGGTGGCGCGCTGGCTGGAATCGACGGGGCGCAGCGCGGAACTCGCCGCTTACCGCAAGCGGGCTGGACAGCAGGCGGAGCTGCTGCGGCTCCTGGCCGGCGGCCGCGCGCAGCTTGCGGCGCTGTATGCAACGGCGCTCCCGGTCGTTGCAATGCGCCACCGTAAGCAGGCGTTGCTGGACGTCACTGCAAAGGCCGTGCGCGACTTCGACCGGCAGCAGGGCAACCGCAGCGGCTACCAAGAGTGGCTTGACGCCGGACTCAACAATGCCCACCTGGCTTCGGTCGCGACCTATTTTGATTGCGTGCCGGGGTTCGAGCGCCTGCTCGCGCAGCAGGGCGGCAATCTGCCCGCCTACTACGCGGCGGTGCGCGCCCTGGCCCGCGGCCCTGCCGCGGGACGCAGAGCGCTGTGCGCCGCGCTCTAGTTCACCTCGACGTTGACGCGCCGCGGCTCGGCCACCGGCACTTTCGGAATCACGACCTCGAGCACACCATTGGTGTGCCGGGCCTTGATTTCCTCGGCGCGGGCGTTTTCGGGCAGCGTGAAGCGCCGCAGGAACTCGCCCTCGATGCGCTCGAGTCGCCCGTAACCCTTCGGGTTCTCGCGCTTCTCGAGGTGACGGGCGCCGCGGATCGTCAACACTCCCTTGTCGGCCGTGACCTGAATGTCCTTGGTCTCCACTCCGGGCAGGTCCGCATGCACGATGAAGCGCTCCGGCTCTTCATGCACGTCCACGGACGGTGTCCAGGTGCCCGAGGGTCGGGCGGCGCTGTCGCCGGTTGCAACTGAATCGCCGAACAGCTGGTCGATTTCACGATGCAGCCGCCCCATCAGCCTCCAGGGTTCGTAATGCACAATGTTCATGATGCGAATCTCCGATTTAAAGCCGCTTGAGTGCGGTGCTGACCACTGATGTGCGGCCATGGCGCGCCGCTTTCAAGACCGGAGGCGAAGCTGTGCATAAGCTGTTGGCGGGATGTGAGCCGGGAGTGCATACCAGATCTTGATTTTTCCCGGCCAGGGTAATTTACTGCAGAGGTGCATTTTTTTTCCGCACGGTGCGGCTTGTATTTATGTAAGACATTGAAATTAATAGTAAAAAATAGCGACGTAGCCGGCTTCTGCAATCTTGACCGCGCCGGCGGGCGTGTTTAGTCTCGCTCCTTCCAACAACTATATCTTGTGGTTGTGGGAGCAGAGCGCCGCAGCGGATCAGGTCCGGTTTACAAAAAGGGTCTGGTGATCGCGCGCTGACAGGGGAGATTTTTTCAGAGATGAATTCAGTCGTGAAACTCGAGCACAAAGATGTCAATGCGATTCCCTTCCAGGAAGCCTCGCTTGATATCTGGGACCAGAAATACCGCCTGAGCGCCAAGGATGGCACGCCCATCGATGGCTCGATGGACGATACCTACAAGCGCGTTGCGCGTGCGCTGGCCGACGTCGAGAGCCTGGAGCTCCGCGAGCCGTGGTACGAGCGGTTCCTGTGGGCGCTGCGTCACGGCGCGATTCCGGCCGGCCGCGTCATCAGCAATGCGGGCGCGCTCGAGCACAAGCCCGCTACCTCGACCATCAATTGTACGGTGTCGGGCACGATCCGCGATTCGATGAACGACATCCTCGGCAAAGTGCATGAGGCCGGGCTGACGCTCAAGGCCGGCTGCGGCATCGGCTACGAGTTTTCCACGCTCCGGCCGCGCGGCGCCTATGTTTCCGGGGCCGGTGCCTACACCTCCGGGCCACTGTCGTTCATGGATATCTACGACAAGATGTGCTTCACCGTGTCCTCGGCCGGCGGTCGGCGCGGCGCGCAGATGGGCACCTTCGACGTCGGTCACCCGGACGCGATGGATTTCATCCGCGCCAAGCGCGAGAACGGCAGGCTCCGCCAGTTCAATCTCTCGTTGCTGATCAGCGACGAATTCATGCAGGCGGTGCGTGAGGATCGCGATTGGCGGCTGGCGTTCCCGATCGCAGCGGGTGAATTTACCGCTGCCGAGGCCGAGTTGCGCCCGCAGCTCGACGACCCGGAGAAATTCGTCTGGCGCGAATGGCCGGTGCACGAGGGCTACGTGGTCAACGCGGCCGGGCTGGTCGCCTGCCGCGTCTACAAGAAACTGCCGGCGCGGCGCTTGTGGGACGTGATCATGTCCTCCACCTACGATTTCGCCGAGCCGGGCTTCATTCTCATCGATCGCGTCAACGAGATGAACAACAACTGGTGGTGCGAGAACATCCGCGCCACCAACCCCTGCGGCGAGCAGCCACTCCCGCCGTACGGCTCCTGCCTGCTGGGCTCCGTGAACCTGACGCGCTTCGTGCGCGACCCGTTCACCAAACAGGCGCACTTCGACTGGGACGAATACCGTGAAGTCGTGCGCGTGTTCACGCGCGCGCTCGACAATGTGGTCGAGATCAACGGCCTGCCGCTCGAGCCGCAGCGCCAGGAGATCACGCGCAAGCGCCGTCACGGCATGGGCTTCCTCGGCCTCGGCTCGACCATCTCGCTGCTCGGCATGAAATACGGCTCGAGCGAATCGGTGCAGTTCACCGAAGACGTTTCGCGCGAGATGGCGCTGGCCGGCTGGGACGCGGGGCTCGAACTGGCGCGCGAGAAGGGCCCGGCGCCGATCATGAACGAAGAATTCACGGTCACGCAGGAAATGCTGCGCAAGCGCCCGGAGATGGAGCGCGACGGCTGGAAGCCGGGCGCGAAGATCCCCGGACGCCTGTTGCACGCCCGTTACAGCCGCTACATGCAGCGCCTCGCCGGCGTGGCGCCGCAGCTGGTCGAACAGCTCGCGCAGGTCGGCGCGCGCTTCACGCACCATTCCTCGATTGCGCCGACCGGCACCATTTCGCTGTCGCTTGCCAACAATGCCAGCAACGGCATCGAGCCCTCGTTCGCGCATCACTATTTTCGCAACGTGATTCGCGCCGGCCGCAAGAGCAAGGAAAAGATCGACGTGTTCTCCTTCGAGCTGCTGGCCTACCGCGAGCTGGTTAATCAGCGCGCCATGCCGGGCGCCACCAGCAGCGCCGAGGCGCTGCCTGAATATTTCACCACCACCGACGGCGTCTCGCCGCGCCAGCACGTCGATATCCAGGCGGCCTCGCAGAAGTGGATCGACTCCTCGATCTCCAAGACCGCAAACGTGCCGACCGATTTCCCCTATGAGCAGTTCAAGAACATCTATCTTTATGCTCATGAGATGGGTTTGAAGGGCTGCACCACCTTCCGCTTTAACCCGGAGGCGCACCAGGGCGTGCTGGTAAATCTGAAAGACCTGCAGAACACCACCTATGTGTTCACGCTCGAGGACGGCACCGAGCTCGAAGTGCGCGGCGACGAGCAGATCGAATACGACGGCGAGCACCACAGTGCCGCCAACCTGTTCGACGCCCTGAAAGAAGGTTATTACGGGAAGCTGTGAGCATGAATACGCGTATCGACAAGCGCATCGTCAAGTTCCGGGTCCGCAAGCCCGAGGATGCGGCGCAGGCCGCCGCCAGGGTTGCCGCCGAAGCCAACATGAGCACCCATCGGGATGGCCACCGCTCCAAGGTGGTCGAACTCCACGAGAAAATCGAGCGCCCGGAGATGCTGATCGGCTCGACCTACAAGATCAAGACGCCGGTCACCGACCACGCCATGTATGTGACCATCAACGACATCCTGCTCAACGAGGACACCGACCACGAGCGGCGCCAGCCCTTCGAGATCTTCATCAACTCGAAGAATCTCGATCACTTCCAATGGATCGTGGCGCTGACCCGCATCATCTCGGCGGTGTTCCGCAAGGGGGGCGACGTCACCTTCATGGTCGATGAGCTCAAGGCGGTGTTCGATCCGCGCGGCGGCTACTGGCAGCCAGGGGGCAAGTTCATGCCCTCGATCATCGCCGAGCTCGGCTACGTGATCGAGAAGCACCTGCAGTCGATCGGCCTGCTGCGCAAGTCGGAACCCGACGTGCACCAGAAAAAACTCATCGACGAGAAGCGCGCGGAGTACGAGGCGCGCAAGAAGCAGCAGGATGCCTTCGCCAAGTCACATTTTCCCGAGGGTGCGCAGCTGTGTGTCAAGTGCAGCACCGCTGCGGTCGTCATGATGGATGGCTGCCAGACCTGCCTGAACTGCGGCGATTCGAAGTGCGGATGATCAGCTACGCTCAACCAACCAGCTGATCGCACGGCTCCCTCATGGGCGCCGCGCTTGACGGGAAGCTGCTCGCTGCCGCTTCCCGTTTTTTTAGGGAATGTTGAAACCCGCCGCGTCAGGCGGCGCGTATTTATGATATTCAGTTGCCAATGAAACCCTGGTTGTTGCCGCTGCTGTTGTTGCTCCCGTCGCTGGCGCCGGCCGCAGCGGTGACCATCCCCGAGCCCGCCGAGCTGGAGCCGGACATCCGCTTCTGGATGCGGGTGTACAGCGAGATCACGACCAACGAGGGTTTCATTCACGACCAGCGCGACCTGCGGGTGGTCTACCAGACGCTGCACTTCGATCCCGGGCTCCCGCCGCGCCAGCGCGAACCGCAGGTCGCCGCGGCACGCGAGCATTACCAGCTGATCCTGCGGCGGCTCGGCACCGGTGCCGCGGCGCAGAACGACGACGAACAGCGTGTCGCCGGGCTGTGGTCCGGGGTCGCCCCCGAACGGCTGGCGCTGGCGGCAGACGACGTGCGCTTCCAGCTCGGGCAGGCGGATCGCTTCCGCGCCGGGCTGCAGCGCGCCGGCGCCTGGGAAGCGCACATCTCGCAGACGCTGGCGGCGCAGGGGCTGCCGCCGGAGATCGCGGCGCTCCCGCATGTTGAGTCCTCGTTCCAGCCTACCGCCGTGTCGAAGGCCGGCGCCGCGGGACTGTGGCAGTTCATCCGCGCGACCGGGCGCCGTTACCTGCGCATCGACCGCGCGGTCGATGAACGCCTCGACCCGTATCGCTCCACCGAGGCTGCCGCGCAGCTGCTGGCCTACAACTACCGGTTGCTGGGCACCTGGCCGCTGGCGATCACCGCCTACAACCACGGCGCCGGGGGCATGCGCCGGGCGCGCGAGCAGGTCGGGAGCGACGATATCGTGCAGATCGTGCGCCACTACCGCAGCCCGAGTTTCGGCTTCGCCTCGCGCAACTATTACGCCTCGTTCCTGGCGGCGCTCCGCCTGGATCGCGACCCGCAAAGATATTTCGGCGCGCTGCAGCGTGAGTCGATGGTCGCCTCGCAGGAACTGCCGCTGGACGCGCCGGCGCGCGTCGACGCCCTGGCGTCGGTGTTCAAGCTCGACCGCGATGCCCTGCGTGCGCTCAATCCAGCCCTGCGCACGACAGTCTGGAACCTGCAGCAGCCGGTGCCGCGCGGTTACCGCCTGCGGCTGCCGGCGGGCCTTACAACCTGGACCGGCAAGGCGCTGGGCGCGCGCCTGGCCGAGGTGACGGGCGGACCGACACTACTGGCGGCAGCGCGCGCGGGCACTGAGCGAAATGCGGTCCATACGACGCCGGCGGCAGCGCCGCGCCCGGCAGTACTGGCGGCGCTCCCGGGTGTGGGTGGGCCGCGCACCCGCGGCGTGCGCAGCGCCGCGGAACTGGCGGCGGCGGCGGCGGCTTACGCCGCAAGCTACATCGTGCGTGAGGGCGATACGCTGGCGATGATCGCCGTACAGACGGGCGTCGAACCCGAGACGCTGATGCAGCTCAACGGGCTGCGCGACGGCAATTATATCTACGAGGGAGAGCGGCTCAGCCTGGTGGCGGGTTCCGAGCACGCCACTGCCGACGCGCTGCTCGCCGCACAGGCGGTCGCCGAGGATCGCGCGGACGAAGCCCTCGCCGAGCTGGTTCGCACGCGCGTCGATCTGGTGCTGACCGCGGCGCAGGCGCAGGCGCAGGGACCGGCGCTGCTCGCTGGCGAGAGTGCGCCGCCGTCGGCTGATCCACTCGACTACAGCGTCGCCAGCGACGGTTCGGTGGTGGTAGTGGCGGCCGAAACCATCGGCCACTATGCCGACTGGCTCGGTGTCACGGCCTCGAGCCTGCGCACACTGAACAGCATGCGCGGGCGCAGCAACGTGCGCATCGGCAGCCGTTTCAAGCTGGCGTTTGTGCTTGTGACGCGCGTGCAGTTCGAGCAGCGGCGCAATGAATACCACCAGCGCCTGCAAACCGAGTACTTCGCGGCGCACCGCATTACCGGGAGCGACACTTATGTGGCGCGCCGTGGCGACTCGCTGTGGAGCGTGACCAGGCGCGGCTCACTCCCGGTCTGGCTCCTGCAGCAGTACAACCCGGACCTCGATTTTGACGAACTGCGGCCCGGCACGCCGATCATGCTGCCGCGGGTTGAGGACGTATCGTAGCGGGTGTGACCCCTGCACGGTCGCGGGCCACGCCTCCAGCCCCTATAATTGCCGCCATGCCGCGCTGTCTGTGGATTGCCCTCGCCCTGGCCGCCACCACCGTGGCTGCGGCTGGCAGCAGCGTGGGCAACAGCATCGTGACGGGAGCCGCCGCCGGCGCCAGTCGCGTGGGCGAAGCGGCCGAGCTCCCGTCGGCCGATCGGGCGGTAGTGCGCAAATCGGAGCGGCGGCTGTACCTATTGCAGGACGGCAACGTGGTACGCAGCTACCGGATCGCGCTCGGCCTGGTGCCCGGGGGTAGCAAGGAGCGCGCCGGTGATTTTCGCACGCCCGAAGGCGTCTACCAGCTGACCCACCGCAATGCCCACAGCGATTTCTTCCTCTCGATCCAGGTCTCCTACCCTAACGCCGAAGACCTGCAGCGCGCGCGCCGCAACCGCTGGCAGGCGGGCGGCTCGATCATGGTGCACGGTTGGCCCAACAGAGCGCGCCACCCGCCGGATTACTACGCCACCGCCGACTGGACTGACGGCTGCATCGCGATGTCCAATGCCGACATGGTCGAGTTCTGGCTGTTGACCCACGACAACATGCCGATCGAGATCAGGCCCTAGGACTCCACCGCCAGCCCATGGACACCAGTGTCGTCATTCCTGACGCGGTCGACGCCCGCGTCGGCCCGCGTGGGAGCCTGGAGAACCTGTCGCAGGCTGAGATCGCCAAGCTCCTCGACACCAGCGCCCAGGGCCTGTATCTGCTGTTCCGCAGCTGTGCGCTCGCGGTGCTCAATGCCGGCAGCGAGAGCGACAACGCCCACGAGATCTTTGAGCGCTACAGCGCTTTCACGGTGCAGATCGTGCGCCACGCCTGGGGCATCAAACTGCAGATCGCCAATGCGCCGGCCGCGGCCTTTGTCGACGGCGAGATGATCCGCGGCATCAAGGAGCACCTGTTCGCAGTGCTCCGCGACGTGATCTACACCGCCAACGAGATCGTCGGCAGCGGCAGGCTCGACCGTGGCGACCCGGCTTCGATCACCAACGCCGTGTTCCACATCCTGCGCAACGCGCGGGTGCTGGATTTCAAGGCCCGCCCGAATCTCGTCGTCTGCTGGGGCGGGCATTCGATCGGCGAGGGCGAGTACCAGTAC
>JAYTXT010000036.1:0-8386 GCA_043742765.1 Gammaproteobacteria bacterium
CTTCGATGACTCGTTCGGCGCGCTTTCGGACGCCACCCGACGCGGCGTTCTGGAGCAGCTCGGACGTGCAGAGGCCTCGATCACGGATCTTGCCGTGAAATTCCGTATGACCCTCACGGGCATGAAGAAGCACGTCGGTATCTTGGAGCATGCCGGGCTCGTCACCACGGAAAAGGTCGGGCGCGTGCGGACCTGCAAGATCGGCCCGCGCCGATTGGAGGAAGAGACGGCCTGGATCGAGAGGTATCGCCAGCTCTGGGACGCTCGTTTCGACGAGTTAGGCGAGGTTGTCGAGGAAATCAAACGGAAGGAGAAGGTCGATGGACACAAGAACAGAGAGTGAGGCCACACCGATGAAGAACCGCACGAAAGTGGAACGGAAGTCCGACCGTGAGCTTGTCGTCACGCGAATTTTCAACGGTCCGGCGCGTATCGTGTTTGAGGCGTGGACCAGACCTGAGCTGTTCAAGCAGTGGTGGGTGCCGAAGTCGATGGGCACGTTTCTGCGTTCCTGCGAAATGGATGTTCGTGTCGGGGGCAGGTACCGTCTCGAGTTCGGCCACGAGGCCTCAAATTCTATGGCGTTCTTCGGTACGTACATCGAAGTGACACCGCACTCGCGCCTCGTCTGGACCAATGAGGAAGGTGGTGACGGTGGATCCGTCACCACGGTGACCTTCGAGGAAAAAGCTGGCAGGACGCTGCTGGTCATGCACGAGCTGTATCCCTCGAAGGACGCTCTCGACGCTGCCGGCACCGGGGCGGCGGATGCGACGGTCGAGACGTTTGAGCAACTGGACGAGCTGCTCGTCACCCTGGGCGCGATCGTGGGGCAGTCATGAAGTCGTCAATCTCGCGGTCGGCCGCCTAGCTCTTCACTACGCGGAAGAGAACCCCGCCGGGGTTTTTCGCTTAGTGAAACCAGTCTGTCGCCACCGTCGGCTCAGGGCACTTACCGCCCGCGCACCGCGGTCGCGCGCCAGTAGCGGATCAGCACATAACCTGCGGCCATGCCGCCCAGGTGCGCGAAGTGCGCCACGCCCTGGTTGCTGGCGAACACGCCCAGGTAAAGTTCCATCAGGCCATAGAGCGTGACGAACAACCAGGCCGGCATTGGAATCGGCGGGAAAATCAGCATGAGCCGCCGATGCGGATAGGCCATGCCGTAACACAGCAGCAGCCCGAAAATGCCGCCGGAAGCGCCTACGGTCGGGTAGGGGCTGGGATGGATGGTCGCCGTCACCGCGAGCTGCGCCGCTGCGGCGCCCACCACGCAGACAAGGTAGAACATACGGAAGCGCGCGGCTCCCAGGAGTCGTTCGACGTCGGGCCCGAACATGTAGAGCGCGAACATGTTGGCGAGCAGGTGCCCGAACTGGAAGTGCAGGAAGCCGTAGGTCACCAGCTGCCAGGGCTGGAACGGCAGGCCGCCCTCCGCCAGGTCCGCGTGCAGGGGCCACAGCTCGAAGGGTGCGAATGGCCCCGGGCCGAGCAAGGTCTGCGCGGCAAACAGGCCTAAGTTGGCGATTAGCAGCGCGCGTACGGTGGGCGTCAGATTGGCAAACATCGTGGCTGGTGGAATTCCATTAATATTGGCTGCTCATTGTGCCATTGCGGGTGAGCGCTGATGCGTCGAGTTGATGCGGCTGCCGTCGATGCCCTGCTGCCGCAGACGCAGTGCACGCGCTGCGGCTACGCGGGCTGCCTGCCATACGCGCAGGCCCTGGCCGGCGGCGCGGCGCCGCTCAACCAGTGCCCACCTGGCGGCGCGGCGCTGATCGGCCGGCTGGCGGAGCTGCTGGAGTGCGAGCCGCTGCCGCTCAATCCGCGCCATGGTGTCGAAGCGCCGGCGCGCCTCGCCTGGATCGATCCGGAAGCCTGCATCGGCTGCGCCCGCTGCCTGCCCCCCTGCCCGGTCGACGCCATCCTGGGCGCGCCGCGGCAGCTCCACACCGTGATCGCCGCCTGGTGCAACGGTTGCGAGCTGTGCCTAGCCTCCTGCCCCGTCGATTGCATCCACATGCTCGAATGGCCGCAAATCGGGCCCCGCCCGCCACCCCCTGAAGAGAACCGAGCACGTTACCGTGCCCACGAGGCGCGCCGTGTCGGAGCCGCCGGCGAGCGTGATCGTGAACTGGCCCGCCTCAAGCAGAGCGCCGCTCTGGGCCCGGGCGCGTCGTCATGACGCCCGCCGCGCGCCAGCACTTCTACGCCACGCTGCGCGCCGCCAATCCGGAGCCACGGAGCGAGCTCAACTACCGATCCGACTACCAGCTGCTGGTCGCCGTCATTCTCTCCGCGCAGGCCACTGACAAGAGCGTCAATGCGGCCACGGTCGGATTATTCCGCGTTGCCCCCGACCCGGCGGCGATGCTCAAGCTCGGGCTCGCCGGACTCAAGCGGCACATCCGCACCATCGGCCTGTTCAATTCCAAGGCCCGACATATCATCGCCACTTCGCAGCAACTGCTCGAACGCCACAGCGGCCAAGTGCCCGCGGACCGCGCGGCGCTTGAAGCCCTGCCGGGTGTCGGGCGCAAGAGCGCAAATGTCGTCCTCAACGCCGCGTTCGGCGAGGCCACCATCGCCGTCGACACGCATATTTTCCGCGTCGCCAACCGCACCGGGCTCGCGCCGGGACTCACGCCACGCGCGGTCGAGGATGGCCTGCTGGCGGTGACGCCCGCGACGTTCCGCCACCACGCGCACCACTGGCTGCTGCTGCTCGGCCGCTACGTCTGCAAGGCCCGCCGCCCGGATTGCCCGCATTGCCCGGTGCGCCGCTGGTGCGGGTATGTGGACAAGGTGCGCGCGTGAGCCTGTACGCGGGCCAGGACCGTGAGGCTATGCGCGAAGCCTGGAGAATCGCCTGGCGACGCCACCTGGAGCGAGCGCCGCTCGAGCCGCTGCAGGCGCAGATGGCCGACCTGGTCGCCATGCATCCGGAGTATCACGCCCACATGGCGACGACCGAAACCGCGGCCGGCGGTGGTGCCGATCCGGATGCCGCCGCCAATGCTTTCCTGCATCTGGCACTCCACCTCGCGCTGCGCGAGCAGCTCGCCACCGACCGCCCGCAGGGCATTGTCGAAATCCACCGGCAGCTGGCCGCCCGTCAGGGAGAAATTCACGAAGCGCAGCACCACATGATCGAGGTCCTCGCACAGGCGCTACGGACGGCGCAGCAGGCGGCGCGCATGCCTGATGAACAGCAGTACCTTGAGGCGCTCCGGCGGCTCTAGAGCGAAATTACCGGGCGCCGGGCAGAGCGACGATGGCCGACCTCAGAGCTTGCCCCACGAGTGCCGGTCTTTCCGGTGCTAATGCCCGGTGCGCTTCTTCGGCAGGTAGAGATCAGTCAGCGTGCCGGCAAAAGCCTCGGCCGCCATCGCCACGGTTTCCGAGAGCGTCGGATGCGGATGCACCGTCAGGCCAATATCGTGCGCGTCGGCGCCCATCTCGATGGCGAGGGCCACTTCGGCGATCAGCTCACCGGCATTGGGGCCGACGATGCCGCCGCCCACCACCCGCCCGGTGGCGGGGTCGAACAGCAATTTCGTGAATCCTTCATCGCGCCCCATGGAAAGCGAGCGGCCGCTGGCCGCCCAGGGAAACACGGCTTTCTCCACGATACTGCCGCGCGTCTTTGCGTCCGCTTCGGTGACGCCGACCCAAGCCACTTCCGGATCGGTATAGGCCACCGACGGGATCACGCGCGCGTCGAAGAAACTCTTCTGCCCCGCCGCCACTTCGGCCGCAACCTTGCCCTCGTGGGTGGCCTTGTGCGCCAGCATGGGCTGGCCGACCACGTCGCCAATGGCGTAGATATGCGGCACGTTGCTGCGCTGCTGTTTGTCCACGGCGATGAAACCGCGCTCACTGACCGCGACGCCGGCGGCCTCGGCGCCAAGCAAGCGGCCGTTGGGGATGCGGCCAACCGCCACCAGCACGCGATCAAAACGCTGGACGCTCGTGCCCTTGGCATCCTCGAAACTGACCTGCAGGCCATCGGCCGCGGCACTCACAGCAGTCACCTTCGTGCCCAGCATGATCTGTTCGTAACGCGCCTTGAGGCGCTTCTCGAGCGGCCGCACCAGATCGAGGTCGCAACCAGGCATGAGCTGCGCGGTCAACTCGACCACGCTGACCTTCGCGCCCAGCGCCTCGTACACGGTGGCCATTTCCAGGCCGATGATGCCGCCGCCGATTACCAGCAGGCGCCCGGGATTCTCGGGGATCTCCAGCGCAGCGGTGGAATCCATCACCCGGGGATCGCGCGGCATGAACGGCAGCGCGATCGGTTCGGAGCCGGCGGCGATGATGCATTGCTCAAAGCGGATGCGCTGGCTCTTTCCGTCGTGCGCCACTTCAAGGACCTGCGGGCTCAGGAATTTTCCGGTGCCCCGCAGCACCTCGACCTTGCGCTGCTTCGCAAGGCCGGCAAGCCCACCGGTCAGCTTGCCCACGACCTTGCCTTTCCAGGCACGGAGCTTGGCAAAATCCATGCGCGGCGTGCCAAACTCGACGCCGTGCGCGCTCATCTCGCGTGCCTCGTCGATCACCTTGGCCACATGCAACAGGGCCTTGGAGGGAATGCAGCCGACGTTCAGGCAGACACCGCCCAATGTCGGCCAGCGTTCCACCAGCAGCACCTTCAGGCCAAGGTCCGCGGCGCGAAACGCGGCGGTATAGCCGCCGGGGCCAGCGCCCAGCACCAACAGTTGCACTTCGCGGTCGGTGGCGGGTTCAGCTCCGGTCGCGACCGGAGCCGTCTTTGGCGCCGGCGTGACGGCACCCATCGCCGGAGCGCCTTGCGCCTCCACACGCGCGAGCACCGTACCCTGCGACACCGTGCCGCCGCGTGTCACCAGCACCTCGAGCACGCGCCCGGCAACGCTCGCAGGCACGTCCATCGTCGCCTTGTCCGTTTCCAGCGTAACGACCGGCGCATCGAGCGCGATCAGGTCACCGGGCTTGACCAGCACCTCGATGACCAGGACATCCTTGAAATTGCCAAGGTCCGGGCAGACTATCTCCGCAAGGCTCACGGCACCGCCTCGAGCAGGCCCGTGACGTCAGCGAGCGCCGTGGCCAGCGCCGTGCTGAAGCGCGCGCCGTCGGCGCCGTCGATGACGCGATGATCATACGAAAGCGACAGCGGCAGCAGCATGCGCGGCACGAAGGCGCCATCGCGGTACACGGGTTTCATCTGTGCGCGCGACACACCGAGTATCGCGAGCTCAGGCGCGTTGATGATCGGCGTAAATGCGGTGCCGCCGATGCCGCCGAGGCTCGACACCGTGAAGCAGCCGCCCTGCATCTCGGCGCCGCTGAGTTTGCCAGCGCGCGCTTTCTCGGACAGCGTCGCAAGCGCGCGTGCGAGCGCGTAGACGTCTTTCTTGTCCGCATCGCGAATCACGGGCACGAGCAGGCCGTTGGGCGTATCGGCTGCGAAGCCCAGATGGAGGTATTTCTTGAACACCAGGTTCTCGCCCGTGGCATCGAGCGAGGCATTGAAGTGCGGAAACTGCTGGAGCGCGCGCACTACGGCGCGCAATACGAAGGCCAGCGGCGTAAGTTTCACGCCCTGGGCGGCGGCGCGATCCTTGAGCTTGACCCGCATCGCCTCGAGGTCAGTGATATCAGCTTCATCAAACTGCGTCACATGCGGCAGGTTGACCCAGCTGGCATGGAGCCGCGGCCCCGAGATGCGCTTGACGCGGCCGAGCGGCTTGACTTCAACGGCGCCGAACTGCGTGAAGTCCGGGATCTGGACCCGCGGCAGGCCACTGCCGGCGCCAGCGCTGGCGGCACCCGCCCCGGCCGTCAGCAGGCTCTTCACATGCGCCTTGACGTCGCTTTCGACGATGCGCCCTTTCAGGCCCGTGCCGCGCACCCGCACGAGGTCAACGCCGAGTTCACGGGCGAAGCGGCGCACGCCTGGACTGGCGTGTGCGGTGGCGAAACCCGCTTCGTTAATCAATGATGCCGGCGCTGGCGCCGGCGGCGGCACCACGGGCACCACCGGCGCGGGCGGCGCAGCAGTCGCCGGTTGCGCCGCGGACTGCGCTGCTGACACCGCTGGCGCAGCGGGTGCGGGCGCGGCATCGGTGTCAATGGTCAGCAGTGCAACCGCAGTGCCGGCGGATACCAGCCCGCCTTTGTGTACCAGGAGTTTCTCGATGACGCCCGCGGCCGGCGACGGTACATCCATCGTCGCCTTCTCGGTCTCCAGCGTCAGCAGCGGGGTGTCAGCTTCGACACGGTCACCGGGTTTGACCAGGACATCGATGACGGCAACGTCCTTGAAGCCACCCAGGTCGGGCACCAGAATTTCACGCGAGGCCAAGCGTCGACTCCTGCAGGCGGTCAGCTGTTGAACGGGTTGGGCTTGGCCGGATCGATGCCCAGTTGCTTGAGCGCCTCGACCACCGTGCGCCGGTCGATCTGGTCTGCGTCGGCCAGCGCCTTGAGTGCCGCCAGCGCGATGAAATTGCGATCGACCTCGAAGTGCCGGCGCAGCGGTGCGCGCGCATCGGACCTGCCAAAACCATCCGTGCCCAGCGTCACATAGGCCCCCGGCAGCCACTGCCGGATCTGGTCGGGCACGGTGCGGATGTAGTCGGTCGCCGCGATGATCGGCGCGTGCTGTTTAGCCAGCAGCGTCTGTACGTAGGGGACGCGCGGCGGGTCGGCCGGATGCAGCAGGTTCCAGCGCTCGCAGTCGAGCGCCTCGCGTCGCAGTTCGCTGAAGCTGGTGATCGAATACACGTCGACCGGAATCTTGAACTGCGTTTCCAGCAACTCGGCGGCCGCCAGCACCTCGCGCAGGATCGTGCCGCTGCCCAGCAGCGTGCAACGCACCTTGCCCTTGCCGCCGGTGCGCAAATGGTAACCGCCGCTGACGATGCCCGATTCGACGCCGGCCGGAAGCGCCGGCTGCGCGTAGTTCTCGTTCATCACCGAGATGTAATAGAACACGCCCTCGCCATCGACGTACATGCGCCTGAGGCCATCCTGGATGATCACCGCCAGTTCGTACGCATAGGTGGGATCGTAGGCCCGGCAGTTGGGCACGGTCGTGGCCAGCAGCTGGCTGTGGCCATCCTGGTGCTGCAAGCCCTCACCGGCGAGAGTGGTGCGCCCCGCTGTGGCGCCGAGCAGGAAGCCGCGCGCACGCATGTCGCCGGCCGCCCAGATGAAATCGCCGACGCGCTGGAAACCGAACATCGAGTAGAAAATATAAAACGGCACCATTGGCACGCCGTGATTGACGTACGAAGTGGCCGCGGCAATCCACGAGCAGACTGAACCGGCCTCGTTGATGCCTTCTTCGAGCATCTGGCCCTGCTTGTCCTCGCGGTAGGACATCAGCTGGTCGGCGTCCTGGGGCGTGTACAGCTGGCCGACCGAGGAATAGATGCCAATCTGGCGGAACAGTCCTTCCATGCCAAAAGTACGCGCCTCGTCGGGCACGATCGGCACGACGTGCTTGCCGAGGTTTTTGTCCTTGAGCAACACGCCGAGGATCCGCACGAAGGCCATGGTCGTGGAAATCTCGCGCTCACCGGTGCCGTCGAGCACCGACTGGAACGCGGCCAGCTCCGGCACGGCGAGCCGCGTAGCGCCGGGCTTGCGTTGCGGCAGGAAGCCGCCGAGCGCCGCACGGCGCTCAAGCAGGTATTTCATTTCCTCGCTGTCGGCTGCGGGCTTGCGGAACGGCAGCTGGGTGATTTCGGCGTCGCTGACCGGGATGTTGAAACGGTCGCGCAGTTCCTTGAGCGATTCGTCATCGAGCTTCTTCTGCTGGTGGGCGACCATCTGGCCTTCGGCCGCTTTGCCGAGGCCGAAGCCCTTGACGGTCTTGGCGAGGATCACTGTCGGCCGGCCACTGGCTTGCATTGCCGCGTGATACGCCGCGTAGACCTTGCGGGCATCATGCCCGCCGCGGGTCAGGCGCCAGATGTCCTCGTCGGACATGTTGGCCACCATCTCCTTCAGGAGCGGGTTCTTGCCGAAGAAGTGCGCACGTGTGTAGGCGCCGCCCTTGGCCTTGAAATTCTGGTATTCGCCGTCGACGCACTGTTCCATGACCTGACGCAGGAGCCCCTCGGTATCGCGCGCCAGCAGTGGATCCCAGCGCGAACCCCAGATGACCTTGATGACGTTC
The DNA here is from genome assembly GCA_043742765.1 of Gammaproteobacteria bacterium. GTDB lineage: Bacteria > Pseudomonadota > Gammaproteobacteria > Steroidobacterales > Steroidobacteraceae > FEN-1191. The sequence goes on from JAYTXT010000036.1 coordinate 8,171, forward strand.
CAGCCCGCGCCGAGGAAAGCGGCTTCCAGCTCCTGGATGATCTTGCCGTTGCCGCGCACCGGGCCGTCGAGGCGCTGCAGGTTGCAGTTGATGACGAACACCAGGTTGTCGAGCTTTTCGCGCACCGGCATCGTCAGCGCGCCCATCGACTCGGGTTCATCCATCTCGCCGTCGCCGCAGAAGGCCCAGACCTTCTGGTCGGACGGCGGCAGCAGC
>JAYTXT010000037.1:0-14173 GCA_043742765.1 Gammaproteobacteria bacterium
TACGACGTCTACTTCAAGTCGCTCAATGCCGCGGCGCTCCTCGGCACCGTGCAGCTGCCCGACCGCTGGAGCCTGAGTTTCGATGCCGAGAAACGCAACGCCCCGGTCATCTCGCTCCGTAACGCGCTGATCGGGCAGCCCACGACGAGCATCGCAGAATTGCGGACACTGTTTACGGACGACGAGATTTTGCAGCTGGCGCGCGATCGCACCGCCGTATCGTCCAATTACAGCCTGACGGCGACGCGGCCGCTCGGGCAGCGATTCCAGTTCTCCGCGACCGTGAACGCGGCGAAGATCGGCGCTTCGCCCGCGAGTGGCGGCGTGCCCGCACAGCCGGCCACCGGGCTGACGCTGTCCTACCAGGCGCAGGTCTATGGCTCGAACCTGTGGCGGAAAGGGGATTTCAACGTGCTGAGTGTGGCTTACGCCGACACCGAAACGGGCAAGATCACCTCGCTCTCCGCGACCAGCCGCATGCCGATCGGCGGCGACTGGCGGCTCGGGCCGCGCCTGACCATCGACCATCGCCAGTTGAGCAGCGACGGCAGCACCGAGCTGTCGTTCCTGCCCTCGGCGCTCGTCGACTACCAGCGCGGCCGGCGCCTGCTGCAGTTCGAGGCCGGCGGCCAGCTGGGCAAGCGCGACTCCACGCTGCAGACGCAGAAGACATCGCGCTACTATGTGAGCCTCGCTTACCGCATCGGGTTCTGATGGTGTCGCGTCAATGGTTCCTGTCCGCGCTGTGGCTGGGCGCGCTGGCCGTCAGTGCCGGTGCCGCTGGCGGACGGACCGCGCCGCAGCCCGAGGAATACCTCGACGAGCAGACCGGCGCCACCGTCGACGTGGTCGACTCGCCCCTGATCTTCGCGCGCGAACGCAGCGAGCGCGCTGCGAACCTGCGCGACTACGTCACGCTCGCCGCCGCTTCGGTTGATCGTGGGGGCAAGCTCGAATACGTGCTGATCGCTTACGTCTGGTCGACCCTCGACCCGCGCTATGCGCCCGCCTCGGCGCTCGCCGACTCGCTCCTGCTGATCGCCGACGATCGCCGTGTCAGGCTCGAACCCAACGGCAAGACGCCTTCCGACCTGGGCATCGCACGGCCCGTGCATGCGCCGCCGGGGCAAGACGTCAATCCGCTGGTGTTCCCGACTGACCTGGCCACGCTGCGCTTCATCGCCGCCGCGCGGAGCCTCGCGGTGCAGACGCAGCTTGGCGAGGAGACGGTCAGCTACGAACTGTGGGACGACCAGCGGCGCGCGCTCGATCGCTACGTGCGCTTCATGGACGGCGAGCGTTAGCGCTGCCGCGTGCAGCGCAAATCAGAACGCGAAGTACGGGCCCGTGGCCGACTGGCCCTCGATGCCGACGAACACCTTGCGGCCGTAGAAGAACGGCAGGCCCCAGTCAAACGCCGTGGCGTCCGGTTTGGGAAACGGCCCCGCAAAATTGCTGAACGCGTTGTAGCTGGCGCTGGGCGACGGTGGCGGGCCGGGGTCCAGCAAGCTGAGCGCATCGCCCACCGAAAAATTGACCGTTACCGAGGCGCCATTGTTGTCGCGGACGGTAGCCGAAACCGGCAGCGGCGCGCCCGGGCAGTAGAGCCCGTCGGCGACCGTACCGACCGGACAGGCGGTGATGGCAACGTCATCGAAATAGATGCCCCGCGAACCTGAGTCTATGAAACTATTGGCGTGCGGCAGCCCGTTGTAGTCGGTAATCACGAAGCCCGTCACGGCGTCGGCCGCCAGCACTGTGGCGTTGCCCAGCGTATTGTTGGTCTGCGTGCCGATGCCCAGGATCAACGAGCCGCGAGCGGCGAAGGAGCCGGCCTCGCCCACGGCGGGCAGATCGATGATCACGCCGTTATTGTTGGTCGCGAAGCGGATTACGGGGTTTTGCACCTGCAGCGCCGTGTCCACCAAGGCACCCGCACAGGCGGGCGTGCAGACGTAGTATTGATAGCCGACGTTTGGCGGCGGCGGACTGTTGCAGGCCGTGCCGCAGTCCTCGCGAAACACGCCCACGCCCAGCACACCGTTGGCGTTGAGCGCGGCCACGGTTTCCACGGGCAGCGGCGGCGGCTGCGACAGGGGTGAAGTGCAGTCGGTGGGCGCAGCCGGTGCCGACGGGTCGCCGATCAGCTGGATGGGCAGGCGCATGGCCTTGCCGTCGGCAATCTGGACATCCGCGAGGCGGACGCTGCCCCAGACGTAGCTGTTGGCAAAGCCCAGGCATTCCCACAGAGGATCGCTGGCCGCCGTCATTTCCTGCGGAAACGTCAGGGCATTGCCGGTCACCGAGGCCAGCAGCCGCAGGCCGGTCGAGCCGGTATCCAGCAACACGTGATCGATGGTCTGGCAGTTGGTGGTCGAGCCCGGTGCGCAGACGGTGACCGATACATAGGCCGCGTTGACGCCGTTGACCGCGCCCGCGGGCCCGCCGTCGACAACAATGGTGGCCACGTTGCTGCCGGGCACGACGGTTGCGCCACCGCTGCCGAGATCGCCGCCACAGCCCGCCAGCAGACCCAGCGTGCACAGTGCCGCAATGCGCTGCGGGCGAGGATTGGAGGTACGGGCTGCCACGCGCTTTTCTATCACGAATTGCCGCTCTGCTGCTGTCTGTCGCGGCCTACCGACAGCCATACAGCACTGAAATAAGGTCAATCAGCCTACGGCCGCCGCGGACTCGCTGCGCGCCAAACGCTTGCGGTCGTGCTCCGAGAGGAAGCGCTTGCGGATGCGGATGCTCTCAGGCGTCACCTCGACCAGTTCGTCGTCGGCGATAAACTCGACCGCGTATTCGAGGTTCAGCTTGATCGGCGGCGTCAGCAGCAGTGCGTCGTCCTTGCCGGCGGCACGGACGTTGGTGAGTTTCTTGGTCTTGATCGGGTTGACCACCAGGTCGTTGTCGCGGCTGTGGATGCCGATGACCATGCCTTCATACACCTTCTCGCCGTGGCTGACGAACATGCGGCCACGCTCCTGCAGCGCGAAAATGGAGTAGGCGACCGCGGCACCGTTTTCGTTGCTGACCAGCACGCCGTTGTGGCGATCCGGGATCACGCCCTTCACTTCATCAAAGCCGTCGAAGATGTGGCTCAGCAGGCCCGTGCCGCGCGTCATGGTCATGAACTCGCCCTGAAAACCGATCAGGCCACGCGCTGGAATGCGGTACTCGAGGCGCACGCGCCCCAGCGCATCAATCACCATGTCGGTGAGTTCGGCGCGGCGCACGCCGAGCGCTTCCATCACCGCGCCCTGGCAGTCGGTGTCGACGTCCACGGTGAGCGCCTCGAAGGGTTCGAGCGTGCGGCCGTCGACAATTTTCTTGATCACCTGGGGCTTGCCGACCGCGAGTTCGAAGCCTTCGCGGCGCATGTTCTCGACCAGGATCGTCAGATGCAGCTCGCCTCTGCCCGAGACGCGAAACACGTCGGCTTCGTCCGTTTCCTCGACGCGCAGCGCGACGTTGCTCTGGAGCTCGCGCATCAGGCGTTCGCGAATCTGCCGGCTGGTGACGAACTTGCCCTCGCGTCCGGCGAGTGGCGAAGTGTTGACCTGGAAATTCATGGTCAGGGTCGGTTCGTCGATCTGGATGGGCGGCAGGCCCTCGGCCTGTTCAACATCGCACACCGTCAGGCCGATGTTCACGTCCTCAATGCCCGTAATCGCAACGATATCGCCAGCGGAAGCCTCATCTACGCTCTCGCGCTGCAGGCCCTTGAAGGTCAGCACCTGGGCGATCTTCGCCAGGCCGCGGTCTTCAGCACCGTAGCGCAGCGCGACCTGGCGGCCGGCGCGCAGGGTGCCACGGCGAATACGGCCAATGCCGATGCGGCCAACGTACGAGTTGTAATCCAACGTAGAGATCTGCAGCTGCAGCGGACCCTCGGCGTCGCTTTGCGGTTGTGGCACGTATTGCAGCACGGCTTCGAACAGTGCGGACATGTCGGCCTCGACCCGGGTTGGATCGAGGCTGGCCCAGCCCTGGAGTGCCGAGGCGTACAGCACCGGAAAGTCGAGCTGTTCGTCGGTGGCGCCGAGCTTGTCAAACAGGTCGAAAGTCTGGTCGACCACCCAGCCTGGGCGCGAACCCGGGCGGTCGACCTTGTTGACGACGATGATCGCCTTATGCCCCATGGCCAGCGCCTTGCGCGTGACGAAACGCGTCTGCGGCATCGGGCCCTCGACCGCATCGACCAGAATCAACACGCCGTCGACCATCGACAGCACGCGCTCGACCTCGCCGCCGAAATCGGCGTGGCCCGGGGTGTCGACGATGTTGATGCGGGTGCCGCCATATTCGATGGCGCAGTTCTTGGCGAGGATGGTGATGCCGCGCTCGCGCTCAATATCGTTCGAATCCATGACCCGCTCGCCGACCTTCTCGTGCGAGGCAAAGGTGCCCGACTGCTTGAGCAGGCAATCGACCAGCGTGGTCTTGCCGTGGTCGACGTGGGCAATGATGGCAATATTGCGGATCGGGCGTTGCATGGGGTCTCGGAAGGCCCAAAAGGGGGCCTATGGGCAAAAAAGGCCGTGCAGGGTACCAGAAGCACCACGCAGGAGCTAAACCCACGGCACACGCAGATTTAATACGCTAGACTAGCAAATATATAAGGATTTGTTTATATCTTTAACTATGGTGGAAGCAGCCCCCCGTATAGACCAGGTAGTCCAGGCCCTCAAGGGACTCGCAGACCCCACGCGCCTGCGCCTGCTCTCGCTCCTAGGCCACGGCGAACTCACGGTAGGTGAGATCTGCCGGATCCTCGGCCAGAGCCAGCCCCGGGTCTCGCGGCACCTGCGGCTCCTGGCCGAAGCGGGTTTTCTCGACCGCTTCCGCGAGCAGCAATGCGTGTACTACCGGACGCCGGCGGCGGGCCCGCGCTCCGGCTGGGTGCGCGACCTGCTCGGCGCGGTCGACCCGGAAGACCCGGCGCTGCGGCGCGATCGCGTGCGCATGGTCGTGGTGGTCGGCGATCGCGGCCGCACGGCGGCGGGGCAGCTCGGCGCAACCGCGCCGCCTGATCCGGGCCACGCCGGCTTGGCCGCCGTGCTGCGCGAAGAACTCGGCCCGGTGGCGCTGGGCGAACTGCTCGACATCGGCACCGGCGCCGGCCGCATGCTGGAAATGCTCGGTGCGCAAACTTCGCACGCGGTGGGCATCGACATCTCGTCCCCGGCGCTGCGGCTGGCTCGCACCCGCGTCCACAGCCTCGGACTGTCGCATTGCGAATTCCATCGCGGCGACATGTACGCCCTGCCATTCGATGCCGCGACCTTCGACACGGTGACGATCGATCGCGTGCTGGCCGGCGCCGAGCGCCCGGTCGCTGTGCTGACAGAGGCCGCGCGCACCCTGCGCAGCGCCGGGAGGCTGCTGGTCGTCGAGCGGTTCGATGACATCGAGGCCTGCACCGGCGCCAATCCGCTGCAGACCCTGCGGCAGTGGCTCGATGGCTCAGGACTGCGCCTCACGCGCATGCGGCCCTGTGATCTGGCCAGCGGTCATCACCTGCTGGCGCTGGCGCAGCACGCCAATTGATTCGCAGGAAGCACGGCAGGATGTCCTCGCAATCACTGTTACATGACCATATCGGTGGCACGCTGGCACGATTGCGGCGCCCGGTAGCTGTGTCCTTTGAATTCTTCCCACCGGGCGATGCCGGGATGGAGCAGGTGCTGTGGCGCTCGATCGAGCGCCTGAGCCCGCTCCGTCCGCGATTCGTGTCGATCACCTACGGGGCTGACGGCTCGACCCGTGAACGCACCCACAACGTGGTGATGCGCGTGCTGCGTGAGACCGCGCTGACGCCCGCGCCACACCTCACCTGCATCGGTGCGGATCGCGAGTCGATACGGGCTATCGCACGTGACTACTGGCGGCAGGGTGTGCGCCACATCGTCGCGCTGCGCGGCGACGCGCCGGCAGGCGTCGTCCGCCATGAGCCGTTTCCGGGTGGTTACGCCTTTGCCGTGGACCTGGTGCGCGATCTGCGCACCGTCGGAGATTTTGATATATCGGTGGCCGCCTACCCGGAAACTCATCCCGAGGCGCGCAGCGCCCAATTTGATCTCGATTGCCTGAAGGCAAAGCTGGATGCGGGAGCGACGCGGGCAATCACGCAGTTTTTCTTTGATGCGGACACCTTCCTGCGCTTCCGCGACCGCTGCGCAGCTGCTGGGGTCAGCGCCAGCCTGGTGCCCGGGATTCTGCCGATCACACGCCTGCCGCAACTGCTGCGATTTGCTGAGCGCTGCGGCGCCACGGTGCCCGACTGGCTGCGCCAGCGCTTCGAGGGACTGGACGGGGATGCAAAGACGCGGCGGCTGATCTCGGCAGCTGTCGCCATTGCCCAGGTGGAAGCGCTGGCTCGCGAAGGTGTCGACGAATTTCATTTCTACACGCTCAATCGCGCCGAGCTGAGCTACGCAATCTGTCACGCGCTCGGCGTGCGCTGCGAGCAAGCGGTTCCGGCGGCCGCGGCGGCGACTCCGACCGTGACTGTGGCCGCGGCCGCGACTGCCACCGCGGATGGAGGCTGGTCGTGACACGCGTTGAACGGGTGAGCGCATTCCGGCGCCTGTTGACGGAGCGCATCCTGGTGCTCGATGGCGGCATGGGAACGATGATCCAGTCGCACCGTCCGACCGAGGCGGACTACCGCGGCGCGCGCTTTCACGATTGGCCCTGCGACCTCAAGGGCAACAACGACCTGCTGACGCTCACGCAACCCGAACTGATACGCGACATCCACGCGGGCTTCCTCGCGGCGGGTGCCGACATCATCGAGACCAACACCTTCAACTCCTCGGCGCCCTCGCAGGGCGACTACCGTATGGAGGGAGTGGTGGGCGAACTTAATCTCGCCGCGGCCAGGCTGGCGCGCGGCGTCGCCGACGAATTTTCGGCGCGCGATGACACGCCGCGTTTTGTGGCCGGCGCGCTGGGGCCCACCAACCGTACCGCCTCGCTGTCGCCGAGCGTCAGCGACCCCTCGTTCCGCAACATCAGCTTCGATCAGCTGGTCGCGACTTATCGCGAGGCCACCGCGGCACTGATCGAGGGCGGCGCCGACCTGCTGCTCATCGAGACCATCTTCGACACCCTGAACGCCAAGGCGGCGCTGTACGCGGTGCGCAGCGTGCTGGACGAGCAAGGGCTCGACCTGCCGCTGATGGTCTCCGGGACGATTACCGACGCCTCCGGCCGGACGCTCTCGGGCCAGACGGTCGAGGCCTTCTGGAATTCGATCCGCCACGCGCGCCCCGAGGTCGTGGGCCTCAATTGCGCGCTGGGCGCGCGCCAGCTCCGACCGCACATCGAGGAACTGGCGGGCATCGCCGACGTGGCGATCTGCGCGTATCCGAACGCGGGATTGCCCAATGCCTTTGGTGAATATGACGAGCCGGCCTGCGAGACCGCAGACCTGGTCGGCGAATTCGCCCAGAGCGGTTTCGTCAATATCGTCGGCGGTTGCTGCGGCACCAGCCCCGAACACATTGCGCACATCCGCGCGCATGTGCTGGGCGTGCCGCCGCGCCGGCCCCCGGTGGTGCCGCCTCGGTGCCGGCTCGCCGGACTCGAGGCGCTGACCATCGGGCCCGAGAGCCTGTTCGTGAACGTCGGCGAGCGCACCAACGTCACCGGCTCGGCCAAGTTCCGCAAGCTCATCGAGGCCGATGACTACAACGGTGCGCTCGATATCGCCCGCACCCAGGTAACCTCAGGCGCGCAGATCATCGATGTCAACATGGACGAGGGCATGCTCGATTCGGAAGCCGCCATGGTGCGTTTCCTGAACCTGGTGGCCACCGAGCCCGACATCGCGCGCGTGCCGGTGATGATCGATTCGTCCAAGTGGTCGGTGATCGAGGCAGGCCTCAAGTGCCTGCAGGGCAAGGGCATCGTCAACTCGATCAGCCTCAAGGAAGGCGCGGCGAAATTCCTCGAACAGGCGCGCCTGGTGCGCGCCTACGGCGCTGCGGTGGTGGTGATGGCCTTCGACGAGCAGGGCCAGGCCGATACGGTGGAGCGCAAGGTCGGCATCTGCGAACGCAGCTACCAGTTACTCACCGGCGCCGCCGGCTTCCCGCCCGAGGACATCATCTTCGACCCGAACATTTTCGCGGTGGCCACCGGTATCGAGGCCCACAACCGCTATGCGCTCGACTTCATCGAGGCCACGAGCCGGATTCGTGCGCGCTGCCCGCATTCGATGGTGAGCGGTGGCGTCAGCAATGTGTCATTCGCGTTCCGCGGCAATGATCCGGTGCGCGAGGCCATGCACTCGGTGTTCCTGTACCACGCGATCCGCACCGGCATGAGCATGGGTATTGTCAATCCCGCCCAGCTCGCGCTCTACGAGGACATCGAACCGGATCTGCGTGAGCGAGTGCTCGATGTGATCCTCGCCCGCCGCGACGATGCCGCCGACCGGTTGCTGGAAATCGCCGCACGCTTCAAGGGTGAGGCGGGCATGAAGCGCGTTGAAGACCTGGCCTGGCGCGACTGGCCGGTGGCGAAACGCCTGAGCCACGCGCTGGTCCACGGTGTCGATGAGTTCGTGGTCGCCGACACCGAGGCTGCGCGCCTCGAGAGCCCACGGCCGCTTGCGGTCATCGAAGGTCCGCTGATGGACGGCATGAACGTGGTCGGCGACCTGTTCGGCGCCGGCAAGATGTTCCTGCCCCAGGTGGTCAAGTCGGCGCGGGTGATGAAGCGCGCGGTCGCGCACCTGGTGCCCTTCATCGAAGCCGGCAAGGCGGCGGGTGCCAAGGCGCACAGCAATGGGCGCATCGTCATGGCCACGGTCAAGGGTGACGTCCACGACATCGGCAAGAACATCGTCGGCGTCGTGCTCCAGTGCAACAGCTTCGAGGTCATCGACCTGGGTGTGATGGTGCCGTGCGAGAAGATTCTCGAGACCGCGCGCCGCGAGCAGGCCGACCTGATCGGCCTGTCGGGCCTGATCACCCCCTCGCTCGATGAAATGGTGCACGTGGCGAAGGAGATGCAACGCCAGGGGTTCACGATTCCGCTGCTGATCGGCGGCGCGACCACATCTCCTGCGCACACCGCGGTGCGGATTGATCCGCACTACGAGGGCGCGGTGATCTACGTCAAGGACGCCTCGCGCGCCGTGGGAGTCTGCCAGCAATTGCAGACTCCGGAAGCCCGCGCGGCCTACATACAAAGCATCAAGACCGAGAATGCGCAGCGCCGCGTGCAGCATGCCGGCAAGCGCGCCAAGGGCCCACAGATCTCACTCGCCCAGGCGCGGGCCGATCGGGTGCGCTGCGACTGGCAGGCGTACACGCCGCCGGTCCCGCGGCAGCTCGGCGTGCGCGTGCTCGACGACTATCCGCTCGAGGAGCTAACGCGCCACATCGATTGGACGCCGTTCTTCCAGGCCTGGGAACTGCGCGGTCGCTTTCCCGACATCCTCACCGATGCGCAGTACGGCGAGCAGGCCTCGAGCCTCTATGCCGACGCGCGGCGCATGCTGCGCAGCGTGATCCGCGAGCGCTGGCTCACCGCCCGCGCTGTCATCGGCCTGTTCCCCGCCAATGCCGTGGATCACGATGACGTCGCGATCTATACCGACGCGACGCGTGCGCACGAGCTGTTGCGCCTGCACTTCCTGCGCCAGCAGAAAGACCTGCCGGCCGGCAAGCGCCACGGCGCGCTCGCCGACTTCGTAGCACCCGCGGGCGTGGCCCCGGACTTCATCGGTGCCTTCGCCGTCACGGCCGGGGTTGGCATCGAGCCGCACCTCGAACGCTTCGCGGCCGGACACGACGATTACTCGGCCATCATGCTCAAGGTACTGGCCGACCGCCTCGCCGAGGCCTTTGCCGAAGTGCTCCACCAGCGCGTGCGTCGCGAGTTCTGGGGTTACGCGCCGGAGGAGCAGTTCGGCAACGAACAGCTGATTCGCGAGGAATACCGCGGCATCCGCCCGGCCCCGGGGTATCCGGCCTGTCCGGATCACACCGAGAAAGCGGCGCTGTGGAAGCTGCTGGACCCGGAGCAGCGTGTCGGCATTGCCCTTACTGAGTCCTACGCCATGCACCCGGCGGCGGCGGTCGCCGGCTGGTACTTTTCGCATCCGGATGCCCGCTACCTGGCCGTCGGCCGCATCGATCGCGACCAGGCCGAGGATTACGCGCGCCGCAAGCGCTGGCCGCTCACCGAAGCGGAGCGCTGGCTGGCGCCTAATCTTGGGTACGAACCCGAGCGCGCGGTGATCGCCGCCGCGACCGTGGCCGGCGCAACGGCGATCGCTTGAGTTCCTACGGCCCGCCCCATCCGCTCCCGGCGGCGCCCAGGCGGCACGCCGGCGAAGCCCTGCGGGGTTTCTTCGGGGTCTTCCGCTACAGCCGCCACGCCATCGAGCTGGTCTGGGATACCAACCGCTCGCTGCTGTTCGCCGCGGCCGCGTTGACGCTGGTCGGGGGCTTGCTGCCGGCGGGCGTCGCCTGGGTGGGCGCGCAGATCGTCGACGCCGTGCTCCAGGCGATGCACTCCGCCGGTCACGATGTGCGCCATATGTTGCATCTGGTGCTGCTGGAGGGCGTGCTGGTGGCCGCGCTCTCGGGCGTGCAGCGCGGCCTGTCGCTGTGCCAGGCGTTGCTGCGCGCGCAGCTTGGCCAGCGCGTCAACGTGATGATCCTAGAGAAGGCGCTGACGCTCGAGCTGCGGCAGTTCGAGGATTCCGAGTTCTACGACAAGCTGACGCGCGCGCGCCGCGAAGCCTCGAGCCGGCCGCTGAGTCTGGTGATGCGCACCTTCGGGCTGGTGCAGAACTTGGTGTCGCTGCTGAGCTTCGCCGTGCTGCTGGTGCGCTTCTCGCCCTGGACGGTGGTGGTGCTGCTGGTTGCGGGCGTCCCGGCCTTCATCGCCGAGACCAAGTTTTCCGGTGACGCGTTCCGCCTGTTCCGCTGGCGCTCGCCTGAGACGCGCATGCAGATGTATCTCGAGACCGTGCTGGCGCGCGAGGATCACGTCAAGGAAGTGCGGCTGTTTGGCCTCGGTGCGCGCTTCCTGCAACGTTACCGCGACATCTTCACTCGGCTCTACGGGCAGGATCGCGCGCTGTCGATCCGCCGCGACGCCTGGGGATTCGTGCTGGGCCTGCTCGCGACCGTCACGCTGTACGGCGCCTATGTCTGGATCGCGCTGGCTGCAGTCGCCGGCGGCATCACCCTTGGGCAGATGACGATGTACCTGCTGCTGTTCCGCCAGGGGCAGGGCGCGGTCGCGGCGATGCTCGCCGCGGTCGGCGGCATGTACGAGGACAACCTGTATCTCTCGACGCTGTACGAGTACCTGGAGACACCGGTGGCGCCTGTTGTTGGCAGCGCGCAGCGCGGGCCGCGCCCGGAAGCAGGGATTGTCTTCGAACAAGTCTCGTTCAGCTACCCGGGCGCCAGCGAGCCGACGTTGGTGGATATCTCGCTGCAGCTGCCGCCGGGCAGCTCGCTGGCGCTGGTCGGCGAGAACGGCTCGGGCAAGACCACGCTCATCAAGCTGCTGACGCGCCTGTACGCGCCCACGGCGGGGCGGATCCTGTTTGAGGGCCTGGATATCCGCGAGTGGGACGAGACGGCGCTGCGCGAGCGGATCGGCGTCATCTTCCAGGATTTCGCCCGCTACCAGCTGCGCGTGGGCGAGAACGTCGGCGCCGGCGACGACGCGCACTTCGAGGACCAGGCGCGCTGGCGCGAAGCCGCGCAGAAAGGCCGTGCCGCGGCGTTCATCGCCGAGCTGCCGCAGGGCTACGAGACGCAGCTGGGCAAATGGTTCCGTGACGGCCGGGAACTGTCGGGCGGCCAGTGGCAGAAGATCGCGCTGTCGCGCGCCTTCATGCGCACCGGCGCCGATGTGCTGGTGCTCGACGAGCCCACCGCGGCGATGGATGCGCGTGCCGAAGCCGAGGTGTTCGAGCACTTTCGGCAGCTCGCGCGCGAGCGCATCACGATCCTGATTTCACACCGCTTTTCCACGGTGCGCATGGCCGATCAGATCGCGGTGCTGGAGCGCGGCCGCATCATCGAGCGCGGCACCCACCAGGAGCTGACCGCCGCGGGCGGACATTATGCGCAGCTATTTGCCCTGCAGGCGCGGGGTTACCAGTAGCAGCAGGCCCGCAGGCCCTCAGGTACAATGCGCTCATGGAAGAAATGGCAGACACGTTTGATTCGGCGTTCACCAAGGCCGTCGACCTGGGTAATCGCCTGGCCGGCAAGGACAAGGAAGCCGACCTGTGGGACATCGCCGACGGCCTGCTCGCCGGCGCCGTGCAGTACTGGCTCTATGCCCGCCAGCCCTGCGGTGATGCGCGCTGCGAGGATTGCCTGGCCGTCAACACGGCTGAGGCGCGGCTCACCGAACTCAAGCGCCTGATCGGCCAGCTGGCCGCGGAGAGCGAGTACTTTCACTCGCCCACCGACGTCAACGTCGGCCGAGCCTAGTCTTACTGCGCCCTTAAGTAACGTGACTTGCGTTTTCGCGTTGAGCTACACTGTGGCCCAGACACAGGAGCCTGAGCCATGGCCGAAAGTGCAGTCGTGCGGGCGCGGATTGATGAGAAGACGAAAAACGAGGCCGCAGCTGTACTGGCGGCGATCGGACTGACGGTGTCCGATGCGTTTCGGCTGCTGATGGTTCGAGTCGCGAAGGAGAAGGCGTTGCCGTTTGAACCGCTGACGCCCAACGCTACGACCATTCGGGCCATGAAGGAAGCGCGGAAGGGGAAACTGGCGTCCTTCAAGAGCGTCGAGGCGCTGATGGCCGACTTGAATGCGAAGGATTGAACGCACCAAGGCGTTCAAACGAGATTTCCGGCGTGTCATCGCCACGCCCCGGCACCGCGACATCAACAATCTTCTGCCGGCGATCCTGACGCTTCTCGCCAGTGACACGCCGCTGCCGAAAAAATACCTCGACCATCCGCTGCGCGGCGAGTGGAAGGATTTTCGGGACTGCCACGTCAAGCCCGACCTGGTGCTGATTTATCGCAAGATCGGGAGTGAAGCGCTGCAACTCGCGCGCCTCGGTTCACACAGTGAGCTGGGATTCTGAATGACGGCGCCCGGATTTTAGTCTCGACGCCGACCGCTCAGGCGGCTGCCTGACTGGCCGTCGCGGTTACTTCCATAAAAGCGGCTTCGAGTTTATCCAGCCCTTCATCGAGCAGGCTCTCCGCTATCGTCAGCGGTGCCAGAAATCGGATCACGTTGCCGTATACGCCGCAGGACAGGATCACCAGCCCGTGGCGTGCCGCCGCCTGCACCAGCGCACGCGTCAGCTCGGCGTCGGGCTGGTCGGCCTTGCCGTTCTTCACCAGTTCCATCGCCACCATCGAGCCCAAGCCCCGAATCTCGCCGATCGCACCGCAGCGCTTCTGCAGCGCGCGCAGCCGCGTCTGCAGCAGTTCACCCAGGCGCACCGAGCGTTCCAGGAGCTTCTCGCTCTTCATGACCTCGAGCACCGCGAGCGCCGCGGCGCAGCCGAGCGGTGAACCCGCGTAGGTGCCGCCGAGCCCACCGGGCGGCGGTGCGTCCATGATCTCGGCCTTGCCAATCAGCGCCGAGAGCGGTACGCCGCCGGCGATGCTCTTGGCGACCGTCATCAGGTCGGGTTCGACGCCGGCGTATTCGATCGCGAACATCTTGCCGGTGCGGCCAAAACCGGACTGGATCTCATCGATGATCAGCACGATGCCGTGCCGGTCGCACAGCGCACGGAGCGAGCGCAGGAATTCCGGCGGCGCGATGTAGAAACCACCTTCGCCCTGGACCGGTTCGATGATGATGGCGGCAACCTGTGCCGGGTCGATATCGGCCTTGAACAGCTGTTCGATGGCGTCGAGTGAGTCAGCGGCGCTGACGCCGTGGTAGGCCAGCGGAAAGGGCACATGGAAAACCGAGGGCATCAGCGGGCCGAACCCGGCCTTGTAGGGCTGCACCTTGCCGGTCAGCGTCATGGCCGCGAGTGTGCGGCCGTGAAAGCTGCCACTGAAGGCGATCACGCCCGAGCGTTTCGTGTGGTAGCGCGCGATCTTGAGCGCGTTCTCGATGGCTTCCGCGCCGGTGGAGAACAGCATCGATTTCTTGGGCGTCGGCCCCGGCGTCAGCTTGTTCAACTGCTCGCACAG
>JAYTXT010000038.1:0-9590 GCA_043742765.1 Gammaproteobacteria bacterium
GGCGAATAGGCGCCCATGCCGCCGGTGTTGGGGCCGGTGTCACCGTCGCCGATGCGCTTGTGGTCCTGCGAACTGGCAAAGGGCAGCGCGTGCTGGCCATCAGCCATGACGATGAAGCTGGCTTCTTCGCCTTCGAGGAATTCCTCGACCACCACGGTGTCGCCAGCGTCGCCAAAGCGGCCGGAAAACATCTCTTCCACCGTCGTGAGCGCTTCTGCGGGGGTCTGCGCGATCACCACTCCCTTTCCGGAGGCGAGACCGCTCGCCTTGATGACGATGGGCATGCGCTGCGCGCGCAGCCACGCGGCGTCGAAATCAGCGCGCGTGAAACTGCGGTAGAGCGCAGTGGGAATGTTGTGGCGGCGCAGGAATTCCTTGCTGAAAGCCTTGGAGCCCTCGAGCTGGGCCGCGGCGCGACTGGGCCCGAAACAACGCAGGCCCGCGGCCTGGAAGGCGTCGACCACGCCGCACACCAATGGTGTCTCGGGCCCGATGATCGTCAGCGCGATGCTCTCGGCGCGCGCCAGGGCAATGAGGCCGGGAATATCGGTGGCGGCCACGCTGGCATTGCGCACCCGCGGTTCGGTGGCGGTGCCGGCGTTGCCGGGCGCCACCAGCACCTCGCTCACCGTGGGAGCGGCGGCGCAGCGCCAGGCCAGCGCATGTTCGCGGCCGCCATTACCTACTATCAACACCTTCATGGACGCGCTGTGCTCACCTATGAGCTTTAGTGCCGGAAATGGCGCATACCCGTGTACACCATCGCCATGCCGTGTTCGTCGGCCGCCGCGATCACTTCAGCGTCGCGCTTCGAGCCGCCGGGCTGGATCACCGCGCTGATGTGGTAGGCCGCGGCGGTGTCGATGCCGTCGCGAAACGTAAAATACGCGTCGGAGGCCATGACCGCGCCACGCACGTCGAGTTTTTCATCGGCCACTTTCAGCGCGGCGATGCGGCTCGAATACACGCGGCTCATCTGGCCGGCGCCGACGCCGATGGTGGTGCCGCCGCGGGCAAAAACGATGGCGTTGGACTTCACGTACTTGGCGACGCGCCAGGCAAACAGCAGGTCGGCCAGCTCGCGCGCATCGGGCTTGCGGCGCGTGACCACCCGCAGCTCGCCCGCACCGACCGTGGCGGCGTCGCGATCCTGCACCAGCAAGCCGCCGTTGACGCTGCGCAACTCGTAACTGTCGCCGGTCGCGGCGTTGAGGTCGCCCACCGCGAGTACGCGGATGTTAGGCTTCTCCGCCAGCACGCGACCGGCGGCCGCGTCGATCGTCGGCGCGGCGATGACTTCCGCGAACTGGCGCGCGATGATGGCCTGCGCGGTGGCGGCGTCGAGCGCTCGATTGAAAGCAATGATGCCGCCGAACGCGGAGGTCGGATCGGTGCGATAAGCGAGGTCATAGGCGAGCGACGCAGACGAGCTGATCGCAACGCCGCAAGGATTGGCGTGTTTGACGATGACGCAGGCGGGCTCGGCGAACTGCCGTACGCACTCGATGGCCGCGTCGGCATCGGCGATGTTGTTGAACGACAATTCTTTGCCCTGCAGTATGCGCGCCGTGCCCACCGAGGCGCCGCACGCTCCCGGTACGCGATAAAACGCCGCCCGCTGGTGCGGGTTCTCGCCGTAACGAAGTTCCTGCACCTTGTCGAAGATCAGCGGCAGGGTTTCCGGAAAGCGCTCGATCGGCAGCTGCTGTGCACGCTGCAGGTAATCGGAGACGCAAGTGTCGTAGGCGGCCGTGTGTGCATAGGCCTTGGCGGCCAGGCGCGAGCGCGTGTCGATCGAGGTGTCGCCGCTCGCCTCCAGCTCCGCGAGCACCGTGGCGTAGTCGGCCGGGTCGACCAGCACCGTGACGTCGGCGTGATTTTTTGCCGCAGCGCGCAACATGGCGGGGCCGCCGACGTCGATGTTCTCGATCGCCTCGGCGTAGGTGCATTCGGGCCGGGCGATGGTGGCGGCGAAGGGGTAGAGATTGACCACCAGCAGGTCGATGGCGCCGATGTTGTGCTCGGCCATTACCGCTTCGTCGGTGCCGCGGCGGGCGAGCAGGCCGCCGTGAATCAGCGGGTGGAGCGTCTTGACGCGGCCCCCCATGATCTCCGGAAAACCTGTGTAATCAGCGACTTCGCGCACCGCGAGGCCCGCGTTGCGGAGTGTCTGGGCGGTGCCGCCTGTGGACAGCAACTCGATGCCGCGCCTGGCCAGCGCACGTGCAAATTCCGCGAGCCCTTGTTTGTCGGATACCGAGAGCAGTGCGCGCGCGATCGCCATGGCCGGTGTTATTCGGCCAGCCCCATGGTACGCAGCTTCTTGCGCAGCGTGGTGCGGGTGATGCCGAGGATCACCGCCGCCTGGCTCTGGTTGCCGTCGGCGTAGTCGAGTACGGCGCGCAGCAACGGTTCTTCCACCTCGCGCAGCACCAGGTTGTAGAGGCGCGCCGGGCGGTGGCCATTGAGGTTGGAAAAATAATCACTGAGCACGCGCTCAGTGTGGCCGCGTAGCGGGAGATCTTTGCCTGCGATTCGGTTCATCGTGGTAATTCTTCGTCGTCCATCGCCGCTGTCCGCGCACCGAACACCCGCTCGGCCAGCGCGAACTGCGACGCGGAATCTTCCGCCGCCAGCAGCCCGGAGCGCGCCACTCGCGTCTCGGGCCACAGGTCGCAATATCGTGCCAGGTGTTTTCTCGCCATCCGGATCCCGGTGTACTCGCCGTAGAACGCGTACAGGGATTCGAGGTGTTGAAGGATGATCGCAGTTATCGATGTGCGCAAGAGTGGCGGCGCAATTTGTGCCGTATTCACGAATGCATTGACATCGCGGAAAATCCATGGTGAGCCCAGCGCGCCGCGGCCAATCATCACGGCATCGGCGCCGGTCGCCGCGAGTACTGCCGCGGCCTGCGCCGGCGTGGCGATGTCGCCGTTGGCGATCACCGGAATGCGTACCGCGTTCTTCACCGCGCGGATCGATTCGTATTCGGCATGACCCTGAAAGCGCTCGGCGCGGGTGCGGCCGTGCACGGCGATGGCCGCGAGGCCGGAGCGCTCCGCAAGCTGCGCGATGCGGGTCGCGTTGCGGCGGGAAGGGTCGGGGCCGGTGCGGATCTTCACGGTCACGGGCACTTCGACGGCGCGCACCAGCGCGTCGAAGATGCGCGCGACCAGGTCTTCGTCGGCGAGCAGCGCCGAACCGCACAGCTTGTCGCAGACTTTCTTCGCGGGGCACCCAAGATTCAGGTCGATGATATCGGCGCCCTCGTCGGCCTGGCGCCGCGCCGCCGCCGCCAGCTGCTGCGGGTCGCTCCCGGCGAGCTGCACCGCCACCGCTGCAGCGCCGTGGCCGCCAGAGGCCATGCGGCGCTGCGATTTGGGGGTGTGCCACAGCGACTGGTCGGCGCTCAGCATCTCGCCGCAGGCCAGCGCGGCGCCGAACTGCGCGCACAGGGCCCGGAATGGCGGGTCGGTGACACCGGCCATGGGCGCCAGCAGCACGCGCCCGGCGAGCGCGTGCCGGCCGATCGCGAGGCTCACGGCGTTCCCGCGACGAGTGGTGTGTCGCTCGCGCAACGCACGCCGCCGCCGGCGGCCGCCACGCAGACATCCAGCTCGAAACTCGAGGCCTGCTGCGAAGGATTTTGCACCAGTACTTCGGTGTCGATGCGCTGGTCGCGGCTGATGAACTGCCGGCCGCGCAGGCTCGAGGGCAGGTACTGGGACGGCTCCAGTTCGCCGCGGCTCACCGCCTTGCCGTAGCGATCGAGCAGCGTCACACGTAGCAAGGGCAAGGCCTGCATGTGCGCACCGCGATTGGCGAGGCTCAGGCGCACGCGCAGCGTGAGGCCGTCATTCCCTTCCGGCGCGGCGCCGAGCTGGCGCACATCGTAGGCGTTGAGGTCCCAGTTGGGATGAAGCGGTTCGTGAAGCCGCGCGGCGATGCGGCTGAGCGGGCCGTACCATGCGCCCTGCGTGGCGAGATCGTTACGCCAGTGATTGACCATTTGCGCGCCGAGCGCCAGGGCGAGCAGCACGGAGGTTGCGATCATGAGCCAGCCGGATCGCGTCCGCGACTCCCGGCGCCACAGATCGCGCTCGATGCCCGTGGCAGTAAGGTTGGCTTCGTGGCGGAACTCGCCGGTCGCCTCGCGCAGCGCTGCCAGTTCGGGCGCAATGTCGCGCTCCGGCGCGTCGGGCGGCGTGAGCGCTGCCATGTCGATAACCTCGTACTCGCCCGTCTCTTCCCCAGCGGCGGCGGCGTGCGCTGCGGCAACGCGGCGCGAGACATCGGCGATTTCGCTGTCCAGCACTTCCTGGGGAATCGCCTCCTCGGTCTGCAGGAAGGTGTCGCCTTCGAGAACAATGGTCTGGAATGTGCCGGTGCCGCGGTACTCCTCGACCTCCAGTTCATCGTCGGGCGTGTCGACGGGCGGCAGGGGCCGCGGTGGACTGTCCACGAGGCGCAGTGCCGGCGCTGGCAGGCGCGGTTGCGGTGGCGGCGACTCCACTGGCGCGGCCGCGGCGCTGACTTCGTCCTCTACGAGCGCGGGGCGCGACATCGTGGCGCTGGCCCGGTCGATTTCCGGGTCGCCAGGCGAGCCTGGCGGATCCTGGTGCAGTTTGGGTCCGGCTGCGGTGAGGTCTGGTTCCTCGGACAGCGCGAGCAGCGCATTGAAGACGTTGGCGCAGCGCCCGCAGCGGACATAGCCCTGGCCGGCGCGCAGGTCAGCTGCGGTCACGGCCAGGGTCAAGGCGCACTTAGGACAAACCGTATTCATCGCTCTTCCTGGTGCCGGCGAGGGCCACCCAGCCTTCGCGCTCCCCGCAACGGGTCATATCAAACCACGGAGCATAAACGTCCGCTACGACTTGTGCCTGCCCGGCGAGGATTCCGGCCAGCACGATCCGGCCGCAAGGCCGGATGCGGGCGGCGAAGCCGGCGGCCAGTCCGCACAGGGGTCCCGCCAGGATATTGGCCATGAGCACGTCAGTTCGCGCCGGGAGTCGCGCCAGATCGGCATGCGCCATGAGGCGCGCGCCGACGCCGTTCGCTGCGGCATTTTCCGCGGTCGCCAGCAGCGCCTGCGGATCGATGTCGTAGGCGTCGACCTGTGCCGCGCCCAGCAGGGCCGCGGCGATGCCGAGCACGCCCGAGCCACAGCCATAGTCGATGAGCGTCGCGCCCGGCTGCAGCTGCGCATCAAGCCATTCCAGGCACATGGCGGTGGTCGGGTGCGTGCCGGTGCCGAAGGCCAGGCCCGGATCGAGCATGACGACCACGGCGCCCGGCTCGTCCACGCGTTCATGATTCGGGCAGACCCACAGGCGCGCGCCAAAACGCAGTGCGTGGAAGTCGCGCAGCCACTCGCGCTCCCACGCGCGGTCGGCCAGGAGCTCACATGCGATGCGGCCGTGCTCGAGATCCAGCGCGTCGCTCAGCCGGCGCTGCAGCTCAAGCGCGTCGGCGTCGCCCGCGTACAGGGCCTGCACCCGGGTCGCGGGCCACAGCCGCACCTCGCCGGGCGCGGGCTCGAGCACCGCGTCGTCGCGCGAGTCGCTGTAGGTAATGGCCAGCGCACCAAGCGTATGGCAGGCCGCTTCCGCGCGCTCGGGATCGAGCCCGCGCAGCTCGAAGCTCAGCGCCAGGTAGTCCACGGATTCGCCCCCGGGGCTACTTGAGCCCGAGGCGCCGCTCGAGGTAGTGGATGTCGAGACCGCCGGTGTGGAAGGCCGAGTGGGCGAGGATTTCCTGGTGCAGTGCCGTGTTGGTCTTGATGCCCTCGACCACCAGCTCGGCCAGCGCATTGCGCATGCGCGCGATCGCGGTCTCGCGCGTGTCGCCGTGCGTAATGAGCTTGCCGATCATCGAATCGTAGTAGGGCGGCACGCTGTAACCCGAGTAAACATGGCTGTCGACGCGCACGCCGGGTCCGCCGGGCGGATGCCAGAGCTTGATCGGCCCGGGCGAGGGCATGAAGGTGCGCGGATCCTCGGCGTTGAGGCGGCATTCGAGCGCGTGGCCGCGAATCTCGATGTCATCCTGCTTGAAGGGCAGCTTCTCGCCGGCCGCGATCTGCAGCTGGAGCTTCACCAGGTCGATGCCGGTCACCAGCTCGGTGACCGGATGCTCGACCTGGATGCGCGTGTTCATCTCGATGAAATAAAACTCGCCGTCCTGGTACAGGAATTCGAGCGTGCCGGCGCCGCGGTAATTCACGGCGCGGCAGGCATCGACGCAGCGCGCCCCCATTTTTGCGCGCTGCTTGGGTGTGATGCCCGGCGCGGGCGCCTCTTCCATGACCTTCTGGTGGCGGCGTTGCATCGAGCAGTCGCGCTCGCCCAGGCTCACGACGTTGCCGTAGTTGTCGCCGATCACCTGGAACTCGATGTGACGCGGCCGCTCGAGGAATTTCTCCATGTAGACCTGGTCGTTTCCGAAGGCCGCGGCCGCTTCCGAGCGCGTCACCGCGATCGAGCTGAGCAGCGCGCCCTCGGCATGCACCACGCGCATGCCCCGCCCCCCGCCGCCTCCAGAGGCCTTGATGATCACCGGGTAGCCGATTTCACGGGCGGTCCGCAGGTTGGCGCCGGTATCCTCGCCCAACGGCCCCCCTGACCCCGGCACGCAGGGCACGCCGGCCTTGGTCATCAGGTTGATCGCCGAGACCTTGTCGCCCATCAGCCGGATGGTCTCGGCCTTGGGGCCGATCCAGGTAAAGCCGCTCTTCTCGACGCGCTCGGCAAAATCGGCGTTTTCGGAGAGGAACCCGTAGCCCGGATGGATGGCGACTGAATCGGTCACTTCCGCGGCGCTAATGATGGCCGGCATATTGAGGTAGCTGTCGCGGCTCGCCGGTGGGCCGATGCACACCGATTCGTCGGCCAACAGCACATGCTTAAGGCTGGCGTCGGCGGTCGAATGCACGGCCACGGTCTTGATGCCGAGCTCCCGGCAGGCGCGCAGGATGCGCAGCGCGATTTCGCCGCGGTTGGCGATGACGATCTTGTCGAGCATGCGACTACTCGATGATGAACAACGGTTGGCCGAATTCGACCGGCTCACCGTTCTTGACCAGGATGGCGCGCACCCGGCCGGCAAATTCCGATTCGATCTGGTTCATCATCTTCATGGCCTCGATCGTGCATAGCACCTGCCCCGGCTGCACCTCATCGCCGATGTCGACGAAGGGCTTCGCGCCCGGCGACGGGGCGGCGAAATAGGTGCCCACCATCGGTGCGGTCGCCATGTGCTCGCCGGCCTTCGCAACGGGCGCCGCGGCCGGCGCTTCCGCCGCGGCCTGGATGCTGGCGGAGCGTGCCGAGGCCGAAGTGGGTGCTGGCGCCTTGGCGGCGTAGCTCACGGCCGGCGCCGGCAGCGGGTTGGCGTAGGACCCCACGGGGGCCTGGCGCGCGATGCGTACCGATTCCTCGCCTTCCTTGATCTCGATCTCGGCGACGCCCGATTCTTCGAGCAGTTCGATCAGTTTTTTTATTTTTCGGATGTCCATCGGTCGATTGGCTCCAGGGTGCGAGATGCAGGTCAGCTCAGGCAGCAAGCTGCGCGGCGGCTGCGCGCACCGCCAACTCGTAGCCGACGGCGCCGAGGCCGACAATCGAGCCTACGGCGATGTCGGCGAAATAGGAGTGGTGGCGGAATTCTTCCCGCGCCGCGGTGTTCGACAGGTGAACTTCTATGAACGGCAGCTTGACGCCCAGCAGCGCATCCCGCAGCGCCACGCTGGTGTGCGTCAGGCCGCCCGGGTTCAGGATCAGGAACGCGACGCCGTCGCGCGGCGCCTGCTGGACGAGCTCAATGAGCACATGTTCGGCGTTACTCTGTGCGGCGTGCAGATCGTGCCCGAGCTCGGTGGCCAGCGCCTTGGCGCGGCGCTCGATCTCAGCCAGCGTTACGGAGCCGTACGTATCCGGCTCGCGGCTGCCGAGCAGATTAAGGTTCGGGCCGTTGAGCAGTAGCAGTCGCGCCATGGGTCAGATACCGCAGTGGTCTTGTCGTTAATTGCGGCGAATTTAGCCCAATCTCGCGAGGATGGATACCTATTGTCGGCGAATCTGCAGGGATCCACCGCTTACTCAAATTGTGTTATTGATCCAATAGAGAGACAAAAAGACCTACCTAGGGGCTGATTGTTTCGCTCTGCTCAGGCTCAATTTCTTCAGGGTCTGGGCAATCGCCGCTTGGGCTTCGGCGAGGGTCTCCCGGCCGGCCTTGAGCTGGCGCATGTTCGCCATGATTACATCGGCTTCGTCACGGTGCAGCTCGCCCACTTTAACCGCCACGATCCGGTTGTGCTCGTCGGCAAAAACCGAAAAGGGGAGCAGCATTTCCATGCCGAATTTCTGCGCGGCCTCCAACCCGTCCTCCTCGCCGACCAGCAGGCTGTAGTGCATCGGCGTGGTCTTGAGGAATTTCTGTACCGCATCGCGCATATCGACGGCGATGCCGACCACCTGCAGGCCCTCGGCCCCGTACTGGTGCTGGAGCGCATTGAGCAGCGGGATCTCGCGGCGGCAGGGTTCGCACCAAGTCGCCCAGAAATTGAACAGCCGCGCACGGCCGTCGGTCTCGCGCAGGGCTTGGCGCTTGCCGGCCAGGTCCGTGAGCCGTAAGTCAGGAACAAGCGCTGGGATGGTCGGTGCCGTCGGCTCGTCCTCCGGGCTGGCGGGCGTCCGGCTGGCCGAAGCGGCCGGCGCCTGGGCCGCCAGGACCGCGCCGGCAGCCACGTGCCGCCCGACCTGACGGTATGCGACGTAGCCTGCCGCGACTCCGGCCAGTGCAATGACGACCAGCTGGGCGATGGGGGGATTTTTCAAGTAGGGTCCCGGGGCATACGGATACTCTACCCCATATGCTCCGCAGTACCGTCAACGCTGGGCGTAGCCCTTGAGTTTCTAGCAGGTAGTATGCAACGCTTACAAATCTTGGGGGCGGGTCAATGACCGATGTAACGTTGTACCACTGGGAACCCAACGCCAACTCCGGCAAGCCCATGCTGGCGCTGATGGAGAAAGGCGTGCCCTTCATCAGCCACTACCTGGACCTCCTCAATTTCGACCAGCACCGGCCCGAATACCTGGCCATCAACCCGCAGGGGACGATTCCGGCCATGAAGCACGGAAACCGTGTGCTTACCGAATCGACGGCAATCATGGAATACGTCGATGAGGCCTTTCCGGGTCCACGTCGATGCCCTGCCGCGTGCGCGCGCCGCGCGCGATCGCGTGCTGCTGGCCGCAATGGGCTCGCCCGATCTGCGGCAGATCGACGGCATGGGCGGGGCGCACCCCCTGACCAGCAAGGTGGCGATCATCGGGCCGGCGACCCGTGCCGACGCCGACGTCGACTATCTGTTCCTGCAGGTGAGCGTCGACAAGGCTGAAGTCAGCGACACGCAGAACTGCGGCAACGTTCTCGCGGGCGTGGGCCCCTGGGCGATAGAGAATGGCCTGGTCGCAGCCGCCGACAACGTCACCGCGGTGCGCATCCACATGGTGAACACCGCCAGCATCGCCGTGGCCCACGTGGGTACGCCGGGCCGCCTGGTGGAATACGAGGGCGCCGCC
>JAYTXT010000039.1:0-2285 GCA_043742765.1 Gammaproteobacteria bacterium
TACGACGTCGCGTTGGTCGGCAGTGCGTTGATGGCGGCGCTCGAACCGCTCGAGCTGGTGCGGGCGATGCTCTCGGCCGGGCGCAATGAGCGGGCGCGCAGATCATGAGCGGGTGGATAAAGATTTGCGGCCTGACCACCGCCGAGGGCGTGAGCGCCGCGCTGGACGCAGGAGTCGATGCGATTGGCTTCGTGTTTGCGCCCTCGGTGCGGCGTGTGACGGCGGCACGCGCCGCCGAGCTGGCGCGTGCCGCGCGGCAACGCCTGACCTGCATCGCGGTGACGCAGCATCCCGGACAGTTCGAGGTCGATGAGATCGTACGTAGCTTCCACCCGGACTTGCTGCAGACCGATCTGGAAGATTTTGCGCGGCTCCATCTGCCGCAGCGCCTGGCGCGTCTTCCGGTGGTGCGAGCCACCGACGCGCCGCTCGCGGAGTATCCGGCGCGGCTGCTGTTCGAAGGGGAACGGAGCGGTACGGGCGAGGTCGGCGACTGGGAGCAAGCGGCGGCGCTTGCCCGGCGCACGCGCCTGATACTGGCCGGTGGCCTGCACGCGGGCAACGTGGCCGAGGCGATCCGCGTGGTGCGCCCTTTCGGGGTTGACGCTTCGAGCGGCCTCGAGGCGCGTCCCGGCGTCAAGAGCACGACGAAGATCACGGAATTTGTGCAGGCCGCGCGCGCGGCATTCAGCGAGCTCGAAGCATGAACGACTACAGCATCGACAGCAACGGGCGCGCACGGCTGATGGCACAGCTGCTGGCTGGAGAATTTCCCGATCAGTACGGGCGCTACGGTCCATTTGGAGGGCGCTACGTGCCCGAGACCCTGGTGCCCGCCCACGAGCGGCTCGAGCAGGGCGTGCAGCGTTGGCTCGCGGACCCGGACTTCCAGCGCGAACTGCAGCGGGAACTGACGACCTGGGTGGGCCGGCCGACGGCGCTCAGCCATGCGCCGCGGCTCTCGCAGCGCTGGGGCGCGGACGTCTGGTTCAAACGCGAAGACCTGGCGCACACCGGCGCGCACAAGATCAACAACGCGCTCGGCCAGGCGCTGCTGGCGCGGCGCCTGGGCGCCAGGCGTATCGTCGCCGAGACCGGTGCCGGGCAGCACGGCGTGGCCAGTGCCGCGGCCTGTGCACGGCTGGGGCTGCCGTGCACGGTCTACATGGGCGCGGTGGACATGGAACGGCAGGCGCCCAATGTCGGGCGCATGCGGCTGTTGGGCGCCACCGTGGTGAGCGTCACCAGCGGCGATCAGACGCTGCGTGCGGCGATCGACGAGGCGATGCGCGACTGGGTGGCCGACCCGGAGGGCACTTATTACCTGCTCGGTTCGGCGGTAGGCGCGCACCCCTACCCGTACCTGGTACGCGAGCTGCAGAGCGTCATCGGCCGCGAGGCGCGCACGCAGATCCAGGCACAGTCGGGTGGCCTGCCTGATCTGGTCATCGCCTGCGTCGGTGGCGGCTCGAACGCGATCGGGCTGTTTCATCCTTTCATCGCTGATCGCGGCGTCGCCATGCTCGGTATCGAGGCCGGCGGGCGTGGCGCGGGGCTCGGCGACAACGCCGCGCCGCTGAGCTACGGCCGGCCCGGCGTGCTGCACGGCAGTTATTCCATGCTGCTGCAGGATGCCGATGGCCAGATTCAGGAGACGCAATCGGTATCGGCAGGCCTCGATTATCCGGGCGTGGGTCCGGAACACGCGCTGCTGCAGGCTTGCGGCCGCGTCAGCTACCAAGCCGCCGGCGACGCCGAGTCCCTGGCCGCGGTGCGCGAGTGTTGCGAATATGAGGGCATCCTGCCGGCGATCGAGAGCGCGCACGCGCTGGCCGGCGCGCGCCGCTGGGCCCAGAGCCATCCGGGAAAACGCATTCTGATCGGGCTCTCCGGGCGCGGTGACAAGGACATGCTGACGCTCACGCAGATGCTGCTGGCGAAGGCGCCAGCGGGGGCGGCGTGATGCTGCCGCGTGAGCGCATCGCCGCAGCGATCCTCGGCCGCGCGCGCGGCGGCGAGCCGGCGCTGGTCGCGTTCCTGACCGCAGGATACCCGCAGCGCGAACGGTTTCGCGAGCACCTGGGCGCTATCGCAGCTGAGGCCGATGTCGTCGAGATTGGCGTACCGTTTACCGATCCGATGGCCGATGGCATGACCATCCAGCGCTCGAGCCAGGAGGCGCTGCGCCAGGGCGTAACCCTGCAGTGGATACTCGATGAACTCACGGCGATGCCGCGGCTGCGCGCGCCGCTGCTGCTGATGAGCTATCTCAATCCGCTCCTCAG
>JAYTXT010000040.1:0-7782 GCA_043742765.1 Gammaproteobacteria bacterium
CATGCGCTGCGTGGCACCCGGCGCCGGCGCGTGAAATTCGAAGCTGCGGTCCGACTGCAGCACGAGTCCGTCACCGGGCTGCAACGAAACCTGCATCAAGGCGATGTCGAGGCCCGGCTGCTGCGACAGCACCAGTTCGAGCTGCAGCGGCTGACCGACCCGCGGCGGCTGCGGCAGATGAAATTTCAGCACCACCGGCGTGCTCGAGCGTGCCGTACTCACCGCGCTGACCAGGTCGGCTTCGGCCGCCGTAGCCGCCGCCACCGCGTCCGCCGAACGCGCGGCGCCGACCTTTGCCTGCGAATGCGAGGCGTGCTCGGCGCGCGCCTGGTCGGCACCGCGCCCGCAGCCCGTCAGCAACGCGGTTGCAGCCAGGGTCACCCACCAGAGAGCCATCGTTGTTCGCTCCATGCGGCCGGCAATTTAACACGAACCGGCAGCGCTCAGATCGCACTCGATCAGGACTCGTTCAGGACCGACGCCTGCTCGGCAAGATCGTTGACATGTTGCTCCCAGAACCGCGCTTCACCGAACCAGGGGAAAGCGCGCGGGAAGGCCGGATCAGCCCAGCGTTCGGCGATCCACGCCGCGTGGTTGAGCATGCGTACCGCGCGCAGCACTTCGACCAGTCGCATCTGACTGTGATCAAAGGTTGCGAAGCGCTCGTAGCCCGCGAGCAGCTCGCTCCACTGGCGCCGCCGCTCGTCCGGGTTGCCGGCGAGGAACATCCACAGATCCTGAATCGCCGGCCCGTTCACGCAATCGTCGAGGTCAACGAACACCGGGCCGGATGGCTGCCAGAGTATGTTGCCGAGGTGGCAGTCACCGTGCAGCCTGATCCTTCCGCAGGAGGCAACATCGGCAGCATCGATCTGCGTGAGCAGTTCGACGCTGATGCGTGCATAGGGCTCGCGCATGTGCGCCGGGAGCTGCCCCGAGGCCAGCACCGTGACACGGGCCCGCGTGCCCAACCGCTCACCGCTCATTGACGGCCGGCACGCGAAGCTTCGCAATGCGCCGATCGCGTGGATGCGGCCCAGCGTGCGCCCGAGCAGCTCGCGCGCTTCGGGTTGATCCAGATCCGGAGCCCCGCCCGGCTGCAGCGGAAAGGCCGCCATCCTGAACCCGGCGCTCAGGAAGAGCGTTGAGTCACCGAGCCGGAGCGGCGCCACGACCGCTATTTCAGCCGCCGCCAGCTCCGTGGCAAAAGCGTGTTCCTCGAGGATCTGGGCGTCGCTCCAGCGCCCGGCGCGGTAAAACTTGACCACCACGGGGGGGCCGACGTTGCGGCCGACCCGGTAGACGCGGTTTTCATAGCTGTTGAGCGCAAACACGTGCCCGTCGGGCTCCAGGCCCGCCGCCTCGGCGGCATCGAGCACCGCGTCGGGCGTCAGCGCGGCAAACGGCCGCGGATCGGGCCGGGCACTCAAACCGCCGGCCCCGCTGTCCCGGCCACCACGCCAGGTCTGGCAGCCGGTATCATGACCGTTTCCACAGCATCTGAATTGCAGGAGTCATGATGGCCGCCAAGGATACCGTGCTGGTCACCGGAGGTGCGGGTTATATCGGCAGCCACGTGGTGCTGCAGCTGCGTGCGCGCGGCGAGCGGGTGGTGGTGCTGGACAACCTCGTCACGGGCTTCCGCCAGTCGGTGCTCGACGCACCGCTGATCATCGGCAACGCGGGCGACAACGAACTGCTCGGCCGCACCATTGCCGAGCACGGCGTCGGCGTGGTCATGCACTTCGCCGCCCACACCATCGTGCCCGAATCGGTACGCGAGCCGCTCAAGTACTACGGCAACAACACCTGCGCCACGCGCAACCTGCTGGCTGCCTGCCACGCAGGCGGCGTGTGCCAGTTCGTGTTTTCGTCAACCGCCGCAGTCTATGGCATGCCCGCAGGGGGCGTGGCGCACGAGGATGGCTCCCTGGCACCCATCAATGCCTACGGCACCTCCAAGCTGATGTCGGAATGGATGCTGCGTGACCTGGCCGCGGTGACCGACCTGCGCGCCGTAACCCTGCGGTATTTCAACGTCGCCGGCTCCGACCCGGAATGCCGCATCGGCCAGGCAACCGCCAAGGCGACGCTGCTGATCAAGGTCGCCTGCGAAGCGGTGGTGGGCAAGCGCACGCACGTGTCGATCTACGGCACCGACTACCCAACACCCGACGGCACCGGCATACGCGATTACATCCATGTCGCCGACCTGGCGCGCGCCCATCTCGACGCGCTGGACTACCTGCGCGCGGGCGGCGCGACCGCCACGCTCAACTGCGGCTACGGCCACGGCTACAGCGTGCGCCAGGTGCTCGATAGCGTGCAGCGAGTGGCCGGGAAGCGTATCGAAATCCGGGAAGAGGCGCGCCGCGAGGGCGATCCTCCCGCCCTGGTGGCCGCGGCCGAGCGGGTCCGCGCAGTACTCGGCTGGGAACCCCGGCTCGATGACCTGGACGGCATCGTGCGCACGGCCTTGCGTTGGGAAGAGCGGCTCCAGCGCGAGCCCTGGTAGGCGGCCCCAGCTTAGGCCGGGCTACGGCTGGCAAGGAAGCCGGGGTCGCCAAGCAGCGACGCGGAGCCGTGCGCCTCCCCTGCCCGACTGACTTAGAATGGCCGGATGCGTGCGGCACTCCCAAGATCGCTCAACGGCTACCTGCTGATCGGCATCGGCATGATCACAGTGCCGCTCATGGCGGGGATTACTTATGCCGCCTTTGAGATGGGCAAACTCTCTGTCGTCACCCAGCAACTGGTGCACGACAGCAGGGTGGCCTCACGCGTGCTGCAGACGATTTCCGAGGAACCCAGTCCGTTTGTGGACAAGGCGCGCCACTACCAGGTGCTGAGTTCGAGCAGCGCGCTCGAAGACAGCGCCCGGCACCTGCAGTCGCTGAGTCCGGTCCGGGCCGCCGAAGAGCGCGCCCAGCATGAAAAGGACGTGCTGAACGCCCGCATGGCCCTCGAGGGCTTCAACGAGCAGGACGCTATCCAGAGCGCAGCCGTGAATGAACTCCGTGGGCTGTTGCGCGCCGAGGCTGCGCGCCGCGAGCTCGAAGGCTTTGCGAACCTGCAGCAACAGTTTGCCGGTCAGATCCGCTCGCCTTCCTCGCCCTGGATAGCCGTTGGCGGCAAGGACTTGTCGCCGACCACGCCGGATTCCCGGCCGCTCAAGGACCAGGCAAGACGCATCGCGATGCTGGTCAATGCGCAGATTGATTCCGAGCTTGCTGCCGTGAAAGACCGGACCAGCACTGCGCAACGCGAGCTGTTCTGGGGATCGACCCTGCTGATCCCGCTGGCACTGATCGCCGCGCTCGGCATCGTGCTGGGCATCGGCCGGCCGATCCGTCAGGTGGATCGCGCGATCACCGAGCTCGGCAGCGGCAACTTTGCCCGCGAAATCTCGGTCAGTGGCCCGGTCGACCTGCAGCGCCTGGGCCAGCAGCTCGAGTGGCTCCGCAGGCGGTTGCTGGACGTGGCGCAGGAACGGAACCGGTTCCTGCGACACATGTCGCATGAGCTGAAGACGCCGCTGGCCAATATCCGCGAGGGCACCGAGCTGCTCATGGACGGTGCGGTGGGCGAACTCAAGCCCGGGCAACGTGAAGTCACCGCCATCTTGCAGGAAAACAGCATCAAGCTGCAACGCATGATCGAGAACCTGCTGTCCTACAGCGCCTGGCAGAGCAACAGTGTGGGTCTGGACCCGTCCGAGTTCCGCCTGCGCCCGGTCGTCAAGCAGGTGCTGGAGAACCAGCAGCTGACGCTGGTCTCGCAGCGCGTGCGCCTCGACGTGCACATCGAGGATGTCACGCTATGCGCCGATCGCGGTAAGCTGCGGCTGATTCTGGAGAACCTGCTCTCCAATGCCATCAAGTACTCGCCGCGCGGCGGCACGATCGTCGTGCGCGCCCGCTCCGAGGGCACCGACCTGGTGATGGAGGTCGCCGACAGCGGCGCGGGGATCCCGGTTGCCGAGCGCGCGCACGTGTTCAAGGCTTTCCACACCGGCCGCGCGCCCGGCGGCCACGTTCGCGGCACCGGTATCGGTCTGAGCGTGGTCCATGAATTCGTGCAGGTGCACCGCGGCGTGATCGAAATTGTCGACGGCGAATTCCGCGGCGCGCACTTTCGCATTCGCATGCCCTTGCGCGCCGAAGCGGCGCCCGTGGTGGTGGCGGCCGCAGCCCCGGCGGTTAGCGGTCGCCGGAAAGCCCATGCGGCATAGGCACCGCAGACTGATCGGGCTGCTGGCCGCGATCCTCGTGCTCGAAGCCGGTTGCGGAACTGTGGTCGGGCTCGGCTCGTCGCGCGGCGACGCCAGCCCCGGCGGCCCTGCTATCGATCGCGACACCCAGGTCGCGGTGTTGCTGGCCGGCACGATCCAGACCCTGCAGCGCCTGAGCGCGGGTAGCCCGGCCGACCAGGCGGAGATTGTCACCACCGCGCGCCTGGCCTACGAACGTTCGTCGGGCGGCAACGCACAGCTCCAGTACGCGCTGGTGCTCGCCACGCCCGGCCAGGCGGGCCGCGATGCCGTGCGCGCACGCCAATTGCTGCGTGAACTGGCGGCGCGGCCCGAGACGCTCGCCCCGGTCGAGCGCGCCCTGGCGCTGTTCGAGCTGGCGCAGCTGGATCGTGAGCTGGGCCTGCTGGGCGACAACGAGCGGCTGCAGGCGAACGCCAGCCGCAGCGTCGATCAGGAGCGGCTGGCTGCAGTCAATCGCCGCTTACAGGCTGAACTCGACGACAACGCACGGCTGCGCCGTCGGCTGGAAGAAGCGCAGGCGAAGCTTGACGCCATCGCCAACATCGAACGGAATCTCCCTGATCACAAGAGCAACCCCGAGGTACGCAAGCAGTGAATGCCAACGTCAAGCGCAAAGCGCGCATCCTGGTGGTCGATGACGACCCGGGCCTGCTGCGACTTCTGACCATCCGTCTGCGCGCGGAGAACTACGAAGTCGAACCCATGGAAAACGGCGTGCAGGCGCTGGCCGCCGCCAGCCGCTTCCGGCCCGACCTGGTGATCTCCGATCTGCGCATGGACCAGCTCGACGGCATGGGACTGCTGAAGGAGCTGCAGATCCGCTGGCCCGGACTCAAGGTGATACTGCTCACGGCGCACGGCACCATTCCCGATGCGGTGCAAGCCACGCAAATGGGCGCCTTTGGCTTCCTCACCAAGCCGGTCGAAAAACAGGAGCTGCTCGCACAGGTCCACAGGGCGCTGAAGATTTCCGGCTTCGTCGATACCGCCGAAGACTGGCGCGCCGGCATCGTCACCCGCAACGCCATCATGGAGGAAAAGCTCGGCCAGGCGCACATGGTCGCCGGAACCGATGCGCGGGTGCTGATCACCGGTGAAAGCGGCACCGGCAAGAAACTGCTGGCGCGCGCCGTACACAAGGCGAGCCCGCGTCGCGCGAAACCGTTCGTGACCGTCAATTGCAGCGCCCTGACCGAAGCGCAGCTCGATGGCACGCTGTTCCGCAGCGCCGCAAGCGGCACACTGCTGCTCGATGAAATCAGCGCCTTGGGCATGCCCGCGCAACTGAAACTCCTGCACGTGCTGCAGGAGAATACGATTCACCCGCCAGACAGCAGCGAGGCCGTCGCGGTCAATGTGCGGATCATCTCCGCCACCAACCACGACCTGCAATCACTCCTCAGCAGCGGACGATTTCGCGAAGACCTTTATTACCGGCTCAACGTGGTGCACATCGAGCTGCCGTCCCTGAGCCGTCGGCGCGAGGATATCCCATTGCTGGTCGCGCACTTCCTCGCGGAAATGGCCAAGGAGACCGGCGAGCGCAAGATCTACGCCCCGGAAGCCATCGAGCTGCTCGCCACCAGCGACTGGCCCGGCAACGTGCGCCAGCTCGCCAACGTGGTGCGGCAAAACTGTGCGCTGGCACAAACCCCGATCATTCCCGTAGAACTGGTGCAGCAATCGCTCGGCGGCACGCAGGCCAAGCTGCCCTCATTCGATGAGGCGCGCGACGAGTTCACCCGCAGCTACCTCTCCCAGATCCTGCAGATCACCGGCGGCAACGTCAGCCAGGCCGCGCGCCTGGCGAAGCGCAACCGCACCGATTTCTACAAGCTGCTGGGCCGGCACCAGCTGGTGGCAGATGATTTCAAGGAGCGTTGAGCATTACGCCGCGCGTCGCTTGAACTGATGAGTCTCGCCCGCAATACGCTGGTTATTTTTCTGATGCGCATCAGCAATCTCGGGCTGATGATGGTCGGGCCGATCCTGATTGCGCGGCTGCTTTCAGTGCATGAATTCGGGCTCTATCGCGAATTCCTGGTCTACACAACCCTGTTTACGCCGATCGCCGCATTCTGCTTCGCGCAGGGCCTGCAGTATTTGGTGCCTACCTATCCCGGGCACGCCGGCCAGCTGGTGCGGCAAACCGTGCTGTTGACCGCGGTGTCCTCCGCGTCCGTGGCCGTCTTCGTCGGCACCGCAGACTGGCTGCTGCATGGGCGGGTACTTGGCACGGCAGGCCTCAGGGTGCTGCTTTATACGGCCTTGTGCGTCAACATCGACTTCTGGGAATTCTACTTTCTGTCCCATCAGCGCCCCGCCTCCGCCTTTGGTTATACCTCGAGCCGGCTTTTCGCGCGGTTGCTGACCGTTGTCATCACCGCGGCACTGACACACAACGTACAGACCATCTTTACGGCGTTGCTGCTGCTCGAGTCGGCGCGCATCACGCTGGCGCTGGTTGGCTGGCGGCTGCTGCGCCTCGAGCAGACCTCCAGGCTGAGCAGTCTATGGCTGACCCAGCTGCGCTACTGCGTGCCACTCGGCGCATCGATGATCCTGCAGACCTTCAACAACAACATCGGCAGCGTACTCATCGCCCGCCTGATCGGCACGGCGGTCCTGGCGCAGTACACCATTGCCACGTACGCGATGCCCGTGCTGTACATGCTCCGCAACTCGCTGTCCGATGCCCTGCTGCCGCACATCGCCCGCGGCCATGTCGGCAAGAGCGGCGCACCGCCACTCGATCTATGGCACCGTTCCAATACGCTGTTTGCGATCCTGTTGGCGCCGATCGCCGTGCTGCTGGCCCGTTACGCGGAGCTCATCGTGGTCGTGCTGTTTTCCGAGCGCTACCTGCCCGCCGTGATGCCGTTTCGGGTTGCGCTGATTTCGGTTATCACCTTGACAGTTGATTTCGGCGTCGCCTTTCGACTGTTGGGGCGGACCACGGTATTCGTGCGCAGCAATATCATCGGCACACTGGTCAATGTCGGTTTGCTGACACTGTTGCTGCCACGCTTCGGTCTGTACGGGGCGATTGCCGCCCTGGCGCTGGGTGAACTGATCGTGCGCCTGTATCTGGGCCACTTGCTGGCGCGTCAGACCGGCTCAACGCTGGCGAAGGTTATCGGCTTGCGCTCCCTGGGACGCGTCCTGCTTGCCGCACTGATCACACTGCCGCTGCTGGCGATGCCCGTTGGCCACGGCTGGCGCGACATTCCGATGGCCACCGCGAGCAGCATCGCGTACCTCGCAGCCTTTGCCATCGTGCTCCGGCTGCTTGGCACCGCAGAGGTGCGCGAACTGCTGGCCGACGCTCACACGCGCCTGCGGGCCCTGCTGTGGCGGCGCTGAGTGCCGCACAGCGCGGCCCCGCATCCGCGAGCCGCATCCAGGTGTTGGCTGTCTTTCGCGCCACCGCCAACCTGGCGGTTACGACACCTCGCCTACGGCGCGGCAGCAACCGCGCCGCCTGAGGCGGGGTAATCGCCGGTCCGCAC
>JAYTXT010000041.1:0-3417 GCA_043742765.1 Gammaproteobacteria bacterium
CGGCTCGCGCAGGCCGATGCGGAGCGCGGCAGTGGCGATGAATACCTCGCGCAGGAAACAGAGGATCGCGCCGATAAAGCTCAGCATCGCGGCGATGAACAGGGCATCGATTGCATAGCTGACGCGGAAATTGAACGACTCGCCCAAGAACAGCACCACAATCACCAGCGCCACCAACAGCGCGCAGATGGTGCACAGCGTGATCGCAAAATTCAGCAGGCGCCCGCGGCGCGCCAGCGTCGCCAGTGGCTCGCGCAATTCCTGCCCACGATGTGCTTCGGGCACATTCGCTGCATCGCGCTCGAGAGCGCGCGCCCGATCGACGGCGCGCGCCAGGCGGTTGGTGAACACCGTCAGCATGATGCCGACGCCCGAGAGCAGGAACACCGGCGCCACCGCCAGCCGGATGACATCGCCGACGCCCTGCACCGCGGATGCTTCGCCGGCGTCGACCATCACTGCGCGCCGCCGCCAGCGCGCGAAAAATGAAAGTGCCCGGCGCCTGCCGCGGCGGTTGCCGCCGCCTGGCTGCTGAACTCCAGCTCATCACCCTCAAGCCGCCAGCTCTGCGGGCAGTTCGCACCGCTGCCCGTGCCGGTGCCCGTGAAGCCGCGCGCGACCTGTTCCCACCGCAGCCCGCAGCCGGGGAGCGTACGCAAATCGCGCATCAGCAGCGAGCGGAACAGTTCCGGGCTCTCGGCGCCAATGCGCCAGCGGTCGGGTTCGTCCAGCGCATAGACATTGGCGACGATGCGCCCATCGGCGGCGACGTCCAGGCTCCAGATGCGCTCGCTGATCACGCGGCGTACGTCACTGGCCATGGTCTCGCGCACGTAGAACACCTGATCACCGACCAACGGCGCGGCCACCCGCAATATCATCAGCTCCTGCTCCGGATTGCGGTATTCACCGGGCAACTGCCCGGCGAGGGTAGCCAGCTCGGCCTTGCGCAGATCGCTCTGGCTGCTGCAGGCGGACAGTAGCAGGGCGCCGCTCGCCAGCAAAGCGGCCAGCATGGGTGTGATTCGTGTGCGGGTCTCGTGCAAGCGGATCTTCAACCGTAGTCGGTGCGCCAGGCGGCGCGGTAAGCCTGCCCCAGGCGCATCAGGCGATCGAGGAGCTTGGCGTAGCCTACACCCGCGGCCTTGGCGGCAGCGGCGAAATCCTCCTCGCGCTCGATGTTGGGGTTCGGGTTGGCTTCCAGGACGTAGAGCATGCCGTCCG
Organism: Gammaproteobacteria bacterium; assembly: GCA_043742765.1. Classification (GTDB taxonomy): domain Bacteria; phylum Pseudomonadota; class Gammaproteobacteria; order Steroidobacterales; family Steroidobacteraceae; genus FEN-1191. Next base: position 1,225 of record JAYTXT010000041.1, read on the forward strand.
CGCGCAGCCGGAAATCGATGCGCGCATAGCCCGACAGGTGCAGCGCGCGGTAGATGCGCCGCGCCAACCGGTCGATGCGCGCCAGCACCAGCGGCGGCAGGTCACTGGCCTCGCGGGTGGTAATGCCGTATTTCTTCTGGTAGGCGCGATCCCATTTCACCTTGCGGGTGGCGATTGCCGGGAGCGATTCCGGCAGCGAGCCGAACTGCATCTCCCACACCGGCAGCCGCGTGAGGCGCTCGTTGCCGATGACGCCGACGTAGAGTTCGCGGCCCTCGATGTATTCCTCGACCAGCGCATCCGAGACGATCTGCTCGTGCATGAACTGCACGCGCTCGCGCAGGCGCGCGGCGTCCTCGACCACCGAGGCCTGGGCGATGCCAAGCGAGGCGTCCTCGGTCGCCGATTTCACGAACAGCGGGAAACGCAGCCGCCGCGGCAGGTGGAACTTCTCGCCGCGCCGGAACACCGCGAACTGCGGCGTCGGGATGCGGTGGAAGGCGAGCAGTTGCTTGCACAGCACCTTGTCGCGCGCCAGCAGCAGGCCGCGCGGGTTGCAGCCCGTATAGGGCTGGCGCATCAGTTCCAGGTACGCCACCACGTGCTGGTCGTAGGTGGCGATGCCGTTGAATTCCTCGAGCAGGTTGAACACCACGTCCGGATGCCAATCCATCAATGCGGTGCGCAGCTCGGTGAGCGAATCGAGTACACCCAGCGCCTGCACCGTGTGACCCGCCTTGCGGAGTGCGGCGATCACGTCGTACTCGGTGCGCCACTCGGCGATTTCCTTGTCGCTGTAGCCCTCGAGCGAGTCGGGGGGCACCAGGCTCGAATGCACGACCACCAGGGTGCGCAGCTTCTTCACAGGCGCAGCCGCAGTTCGTCGCTGGCAATATAGCCGCGCGCCATGCGCACCAGCGCGGTGCGCAACTTCGGCACCAACACGCGGCGCGAACCGCGCTGGTAAAGCTTGAGCTGGTCGCAACGCTCGATGGCCAGGCGCACCAGCTGCTGGGCCGTGTAGCGATCGGCGCCAGCGCGCCGCTCGAGCGTGGTGCGTACGCTCGACTTCATGCCGCGCAGGAGTGCCGCGGCTGACAACGCGCCATTGCGCGCTGCGTCTGCGGCAACGAACACCTTGCGCAGCAGGCCGTCGGCGAGTGCCCGATGCCGGCGCCGCTCGGCGCGGCGCTTGCGCCGGTAGTGCTCGCGCAGCGTGAGCTTGTTGTCCTCGAGCGGCTCGACCAGCACGCGGCCATTGATCGCAGGCCGGTGGCGGCCGATCTCGGCGGCGACCTGCGCCACATATTCGAGCTTGCGCCTGGCCGGCCAGGCGGCGTAGCGCCGGCGCCAGTCCGAGTGCGGCTGCAGCCAGACCGCAAAGGTCTCGGCAAAATCCTCGGTCGGGTGGGACTGCGCGTACCACTCGCCCAGGTGCTGCACGTGGTGGCGGCTGGCCGGCCGCGCCCGGTAGTGCTGCGCGTAGCGGCGCGAAGCGTGGCCGAACAGCGCGCGCCAGCGCGCCCGGCGGCGCAGACGGTAGGCGGAATCGATCGCATGCCCGGCTTCATGCCGCAGGATGCGCATCTGCCAGTTGGCGTTGGTGCCTTCCGCCACGCCCGTCATCTTGCGCTCGAGCCGCGTCAGCCGCGGATGCACCAGATAGAACGGCACGGCGAAGCCGGGCACGCCGTCCGGGGAAAACCAGTCTGCGGCCAGCCAGGCGTGCGGACGGAAGGCGATGCCGCGGGCCGCGAGTTCGCGATAAAGCCGCGCGATGCGCGCCTGCACGGCCGAACCGTGCAGGCGCAGCCGCAGATCGCAAAGCCGTAGATTCAACAGCTCATTGTCATCGAGGCGGGTCCAGTCCCTGACCTGCCGCTTCATGAGGCCACCGCCTGTTCGCCGATGCGCAGCAGTGCGTTGCGCAGCAGCCGATCGCCCAGCTCGGCGATGAGCTCTGATTGCACCAGCGTCTGCCGCCAGACGCGCGGGATCGCGCCGGCTCCGTAATGCGCACCGGCCAGCTGGCCGAACACGCTGGCGATCACGTCGCTGTCGCCGCCCAGGTTGACGGCGCGCAGCGCGCCCTCGCGAAAGCCTGCAGTGCTCGCCAGGCACCAGCGCGCCAGGTCGAGCACCGCCAGCGCACCGCCAGTCGACGGCGGCGGCGTGTAATGCGGCCCATAGCGA
>JAYTXT010000042.1:0-3525 GCA_043742765.1 Gammaproteobacteria bacterium
AGCTGATCGCGAAACTGTGCCACCAGTTCACAATCCAGCGCCTCGAGCGCCATCGGCGAGTGGTCACGGAGCGAGACTTTGCGCCACGCCGCGGGCGTATCCGTGGCGCCGCCACCGGCCGCCAGCGTAAAGAACACGATATGAGCGGCGGCTCCGGGAGACGGGCCGCTTGGCTCGATGCAACGGGTCTTGATCTGCACATCGGCGCGGGCGCCCGAAGTTTTCAGCAACAGCCGGAGCTTTTCTTCCAGCCAGTCGCAGGAATACGCGGAGTTGAATCCGGCGTATTGCAATTCATACTCATGTTTCTGCCAGACACCCGTGGTGGGCGCGTCCGCAGCGTGGCCGGCACGGCCCATGATGGTGGCCGCGATCAGCAGCGCAATTGCATGACGACTCACCAACGCCTCTGGGCTGCGCATCATCCACCTCCCGGTTCATTGACCGGGCCGCGCCGGTCACCATAGCATCACCTGGCCGACTGCGCTCAGGCAGGCGGCAGACATCGCGGGCACTACAGCCGAGGATCATATGCGCACATCCCTGCACTCATGCAACGGCACCGACCGCCCCGTACCGGCCACATGCACCAGCATCATCGCCTGCATCCTGCTCACCAGCCTGTCCCCGCCGGTACACCCGGCGGCGCCGGTTGGCGCCTCGAGCGTCCCGGTGCACACCGGCATCTACGACCCGCGCATCGAGGCGAGAGTGGCGGCATTGCTGCGGCAGATGACGCTGGAAGAAAAAGTCGGCCAACTGGTGCAGTACTCGGCCGGCCAGCCCACCGGCCCGGGTACCGGTCGCTCCGACTACAACGAGATGCTGGCCAGGGGGCAGATCGGCGCACTGTTCAATATCTCCACGGCAAAGGAAACCAACGCCTACCAGCGCGTGGCGGTCGAGAAATCGCGCCTGCACATTCCCGTGGTGTTTGGGCTCGATGTCATTCACGGCTTCCGCACCGAATTTCCCATTCCACTGGGGCTGGCCTCCACCTGGGATCCGGCGGTGGTGGAACAGGCCGCGCGTGTTGCCGCGCGTGAAGCGGCCGCCACCGGGATCCGCTGGACCTTCTCGCCCATGGTGGACATTGCCCGCGATGCCCGCTGGGGTCGCATTGCCGAAGGCGCCGGCGAGGATCCCTTCCTTGGTTCGGCCATGGCGGCCGCCTACGTGCGCGGCTACCAGGGAGAGCGCCTCGATGCGCCCGGCAGCATCGCGGCCTGCGCCAAGCACTACGTCGGCTACGGCGCCGCTGAAGCCGGCCGCGAATACAACACGACGGAAATCTCGGAACACTCCCTCCGCCAGTTCTACCTGCCGCCATTTCACGCGGCGGTCAACGCCGGCGCGGCGACCATCATGAGCGCGTTCAACGCGATCAACGGCGTGCCCGCCTCGGCCAACGCCTTCACGCTCACGCAGGTGCTGCGCAAGGAGTGGGGATTCCGCGGCGTGGTCGACACCGACTGGGAAGCCGTCAAGGAGCTCATGGCACACGGCGTCGCCAATGACGGCGCGACCGCAGCGCGCAAGGCCATGCTGGCCGGTGTAGACATGGATATGGTGAGCAGCCTCTATCATGATCACCTCGCCGGCCTCGTGCGTTCCGGCCAGGTTCCCAGGGCCGCTGTGGACGAAGCGGTGCGGCGCGTATTGCGGCTCAAGTTCGCGCTCGGCCTGTTCGGGCACCCCTATGTGGATGAAGCACTGGAGGCCGCCGCCATGCTGCAGCCGGAGGGCGTTGCGTTGGCGCGCACCGCCGCCGAGCGCTCGTTCGTGCTGCTCAAGAATGACGCCATTGCCGGCGGTGCGCCGATCCTGCCGCTTCCGGCAGGCGTGCACGACATCGCGCTGATCGGCCCGCTGGCCGACGATCCCCAGAATATGCTGGGTTCCTGGGCCGGCCTCGGGCACACGGCCGACGTCGTCTCCCTGCGCGCAGCGCTGGCCGAACACGTGGGCGAACAGCATCTGCTGCACGCACACGGCACCGGCATCCGGGACGGAACCAACGCAGACATGGCCGACGCCGTGAGCGTGGCCAGCCGGGCCGACACCGTCATCCTCGCACTGGGCGAGGATGCGCCGACCACGACAGGCGAGGCCGCTTCACGCACGACGCTCGGATTGCCGGGCCGCCAGCAAGAACTCCTGGAGAAGGTCGCCGCAACGGGCAAATCCGTCATCCTCATTCTCTTCAGCGGACGCCCGCTCACCCTGCCCTGGGCGTTCGAGCATATCCCGGCCGTGCTGGCCGCCTGGTTCCCCGGCATCGAGGCCGGGCCGGCGCTGGTCCGCACGCTCTATGGCGAGTCGAACCCCAGCGGACATCTGGTGGTGAGCTGGCCGCGGGTCGTCGGGCAGGAGCCGCTCTATTACAACGCGCTCAACACGGGGCGCCCGGCGGATGAGTTTGACCTCACGAAGGCGCCGGCCGGTGGCGACGAGAAATACGTGTCGCGCTACATCGATGAGCAGAACAGCCCGCAGTTCCCCTTTGGCTACGGTCTCTCTTACACGAGCTACCGATATGGCGCGCCCGAACTCAGCGTGAAGCAGCTGGGGGCCGCGGCGCTGAACCGCGCCCTGCGTGGACCGGCCGGGACGACGGTACTGACCGCGAGCGCCGCGGTGACCAACACCGGTTCGCGCGCCGGCACGGAAGTCGTGCAACTCTACGTGCGCCTGCGGGGCACCAGCATTGCCCAGCCGGTGCGCACGCTCGCCGGATTCCAGCGTGTCGAGCTGGCTCCTGGCGAGACGAAGAAAGTGAGCTTCGACCTCGGGCCGAAAGCATTCGCACTCTGGGATGAGCACCAGCGCTTCAGCGTCGAGCCAGCCATGGTCGCGATCTGGATCAGCCCGGATTCCGCTCACGGCACTGCGGCCGCCATCGAAATTGCCCGCTAGCGCGGTGAACAACCAGCTACCAGCGATTCAGTTCTTCGCAATTCCTTAACACGGCCGTTGCGGGAGAGCAACGGAACTTCATTGACAACGTGGCGACCAACGCCCTAGTCTGCGGCTAATGGTTAGCTTTGGCGTCCGTATTCTACTAACGAGAACGAGAGCGTAACTTCAGGCTGAACCACGGAAGACGGCGCCAGGGAAAGTTGCGAATCACACACAACTGCCCAGCGCGTAGTCTTTAATCGACAACAGTAGTGTCCGGGCGTTAGTGGAACAAATTCAGCTGTTTAGCGGCATCGGCGTCGTTTTGAGCGGCGCGAATTTGTGAAAACAGGATATTCAAAGGGGTTTGCTCGAACATGGTCAGACTCAGGATCTGTAGCATTTCGTAGAGGCTGGCGTGGATCTTCAATCGCTTTTTGACGATGGCAACGAGCACGTAGGTCGAGACCGCGGTCCAGATCTGCGTCTTCACGGCGTTCTCGGTCGTGCCGTAGAACTGCTTGATCCGCAGATGCTGTTTGATCCACTTGAAGAACAGCTCGACCTGCCAACGACAACGGTAAAGCTCTGCAATGGTCAATGCAGGTAAGTCGAAGTTGTTGGTAA
>JAYTXT010000043.1:0-5134 GCA_043742765.1 Gammaproteobacteria bacterium
CGTGGCTGGCCGCGCGGCTGCAGGATGCGGCGCCAATCAATTTGCTGCAGGGCGCCTACGCGGCGCGCGGCTCGCTTGGCGCGGGCTGGAAGCGCTGGCGTGCCGCCGCAATACTGGCCGGCGCGCTGTTGCTGCTGCACGCCGGTTCGCAGCTCTACTCGCTGTGGCATCAGGTTCGCACTGAACGCGAACTGGACAGCGCCATCGCGACGCTGGTCGGGCCGCAGTTCACCGCTGGGAGCGGTTCGCTCCGCTCACGCGTTGAATCGCAACTGAGCGCTGCGCAGACTCCGGGCGGCCGCGCTGGGCTGCTGCCGGCGCTCCAGGCGCTGGCGCAAGCCATGAGCGGCGCGCCAGGCGCGCGGGTCCAGTCGCTGAGTTTCCGTGACGGCGCCGTGCAACTCAAGGTTCGCGCCAGCAACGCGCAAGGTATCGATCGTATCAACCAGACGCTACGCGCGTCCGGCTGGCAGGCCGAACTGGTATCCGGCGGCGCGGCCGGGGATGCCTTCGAGGGCAACATCCAGCTGCGCGGCGGGGCTTCGTGATGGACGCTCTTAAAGCCTGGTTCAATGCGCTGGCGCAGCGCGAACAGCGCGCCGTGCTCGGCGGCGCGGTGGTTGGCCTGCTGCTGCTGTTGCTGGCAGCGTGGCTGCCGGTCGAACGCCGCGTTGCGCGCCTCGAGCAGCGCGTGCAATCCAAACAGGCCGACCTGATCTGGCTGCAGTCGGTGGCCCCGCAGCTCGGCGCGCTGCGCAGCGCCGCGGCCGTGGCGGGCGGCGAGTCGCTGGTAGCGCTCGCCGATCGCGTGGCGCGCGAAACCGGCATCGCCCGTTCGCTCAGCACGCAAGCCGGGGGCGACGGCACGCTGAGTGTACGACTCGAACAGGTCGCCTTCGATTCGCTCCTCAACTGGACCGGCGAACTGGTGCTGCGCCACGGCGTGCAGGTCACCTCCGCAAGCATCGATGGCGGCGCGAACGCCGGTACCGTCAGCGCCACCATCGTGCTGCGCGGAACCTGAGGCACGCGGTGCCAACGCGCGCGCTGATTGTCGTGATCGCGGCGCTGTTCGCGCTCACCGTGCTGGCACGCGCTCCGGCGCTCTGGCTCACTGGCGCGCTGCCGGCCGCGATCGCCTGCCAGTCGCCATCGGGATCCCTGTGGCACGGCCAGTGCGATCAATTGCGTTTCCCGGGCGGCTCGCTGCAAGGCGTCAGCTGGACAATGCGCGCCTGGCCGCTGCTGCGCGGCCACGCCGATCTGGAGCTGCGCAGCGCCGATGCGCGCGCCCCTGGCACCGCACGAGTGTCGCTCGGCATCGGCGGGCGGTTCGCCCTGCAAGACCTGCGCGCCGATCTGCCGATTGATTCGGGTTTCCTGCCATTGTTCCCCGCGGGCTGGAGCGGCCAGATCCAACTGGCCGTGGATTCAGTCGAATTCAGCGCGGGCCGGCTGGTCTCGATCCAGGGCACGGTAACGGCGCGCACCCTGGCCCAACGGAACCCGCCCATGCCCTTCGGGAGTTTCGAGCTGCGCTTCGCACCGGTTGCAGCGGGCGCCGCTCCGGGCGGCGCGCCCATTACCGGCGTCTTGAGCGATCTGGGCGGGCCGCTTGCGGTCAGCGGCACACTGACACTCCGCAACGACAACGAATATGAACTCACGGGCCTCGCCCAGGCCCGAGCGGAAGCCAGTGACGAGCTGGCGAAAGCTGTCAGCTTCCTGGGCCCCAGCGATGAGCGGGGCCGGCGCCCGTTCACACTGGGAGGAACCTTCTAACACCGCACAGCGACTGCCCGGACCTGCTTACGCGCGTGTGAGGTCGATCTCGCGAAAGGTACCGAGCAGCGGGAAGTAGAGCGCAGCGCGCACCGCCCCGGGAGACTGGGCGCCCACCAGGGCCGCATAGCGCTGTAACTGCGGGCGGTAGCGCAATTCCTCCTGCGCCAGGAACCCCTCGAGATCGCTGCCTTCGTGGCTGCTGGTCTTGTAATCGATTACCCAGCGATCACCGTCCACTTCGAGCAGCAGCCGGTCGATGATGATGTTCACGATCCGCCCCGCGTGCACTCCGGTCAGGCGCAGCTCGCTGTGCGTGGCCGCATGAGTGGGTCCGAGCAGCCAGCGCCCGCGCGTGTCGCCGAGCGTGGCCGCCAGCGCCGCGTGTATGCGCCGCCCCGCCGCCGCTCGCTCCGCGGTCTCTACACCCAGTTCCGCCAGCCACCCGGCGTAGCCCGACGCGGCGATGTCCGGCGCCTGGGGCAACAGCGGCAGCCGCGCCAGGCGCTGCAATTCGGCGTGCACAATCGTGCCCACGGCGCGCGCGGCCATGCCCACCCAGAGGTACTCCGGCTCGGTGGCCGTGTCGCGCAGCGATAGCTCCAGCCGCTCGGCGCTCACCGGTGCGGGCAAGGCTCGCGGCGACCATTCGGCCGGCAGACGCCAGAGCACCGGCGGCGCAGATGCCGGCGCCGGCGCCATCAGCGCCTGCGACGCCACGCCAGCGGCGTCAGCCGCGGCCTGGAAGACTGTGCTCACGGCGGGCCACAGCAGCCCCAACGGCGTGTCCGGGCGCGGCGCGAGTTCCCCCTCGCGATTGATCGGCGCCGTCCCGAACCAGTGCAGCTCGCCTCGCGCGCGCGTCGCGGCCACGTACAGGAGCCGCGCGCGCTCGAGCCGCGCGCGCGCGCGCCGGAGACCCTGAATGTAGCGCGCCAACGAACGCTCAGCACGCGTGCCGGCAACGCTGATCGGCGCGAGCAGCAGTTCGGTGTCGGCTCCGGTTCCCGGCAGCTCCAGCCAATTGAGGAGTGGCTCGCGCTCGCCTCGCTGCGCCCGACCAATACCCGGCACGATCACGACGTCCCACTCGAGTCCCTTGGCGCCGTGCATGGTGAGAATTTCCACAGCGGCGCCCGCTGCCGCCGGCGCCGCGTACAGCTCGGCGGCGAAATCGTCGAAGGCATCGCCCGCCAGGGTCTCGGCACCGGGTTCCGCCGCCAGCATCTGGATGAATTCCTGCGCGTCGAGCAGGTCGCGTTCTTCGCCGCAGGCGGCTGGGCCGCCAAGTCGCAGCCAGGCGCGATCGACTCGTTGCCACAGCGGCAGCGCGCGCTCAGCCCCGCGGAGCGCCGGCGCCAGTGCGGCGCGGACACGCGCGAGCCGCGCAGCGGCGTCGGCATCGAACAGCCCCACTCGCGTTTCATCGCCGATCAGTTCCCAGATGCTCGCGCCTTCCCCTTCGCACAACTGCTGCAACTGCGCGAATGACAGTCCGCAGCAGGGCGCGTGCAGCAGCGCCAACCAGGCGCTGCGATCACCCAGGTGCTGGATAGCGCGCGCCAGCGCGCCCAGGTCGCGTGCCACGGCACGCTCACGCAGCGGCTCGAGCCGCACACCGCGCACCGCGATGCCTGCTGCCTGCAGGGCCAGGGCGATCGGCACCGCGTGATGTCGCGCACTGACCAGCACCGCAATCGTCACGCCCGCATCGCGCGCGCGGCACTCGCGCACCAGCGAGGTGATCTGCGCCGGCTCGCTGTCCGCCCCCTGGCCGGCTACCGGATGCACATGCACGCCGCCCGGCAGCGTAGCGCGTGCCGCAAGCGAGGGCAGATAACGGATCGCCGCCAGGCGCGGATCGTCCTCGGCGGGAAATATCTCCACGCAGAGACGATTCACCCATTCGATGAGCGGCGGCGCGGAGCGGAAATTGCAGCGCAGCTGGAGCGCCGTCAGACGCAGCGCGCCGACGCCCTGCTCGCGCGCGCGCAGGAACAGGCCAACCTCGGCTTCGCGGAACTGGTAGATCGACTGCATCGGATCACCCACCGCAAACAGCGTGCGGCCATCGCCCGGCTCCCAGCCCGCCGTGAGCGCGCGCAACAGTTCAAACTGGTCGAAGGAGGTATCCTGGAATTCATCGATCAGCACGTGGCGGATGGCGTTGCCGCAGCGCAGCGCCAGGTCGGTCGGCTGCCCCTGCTCGGTCAGCCCGGCGCGCGCCGCGCCGGCGACTGCCGCGAAATCCACGCGCCCCTGGGCCGCGAACTCGAGCTGCAGCTCGGCCGCTGCGTGCCGCAGCAGCAGCGACAGCGCCGCGAGCGCCGCCGCGTCTTCCGGCGCGATCGTCACATCGGGGAGCGTGAGCAGCTCGTTGATCGTCGCGCGCGCGCCGGGAATTTCAGCGAGCGCTGCCACCCATTCCTTGACCGCGCGCTTCTGGTGCTGGTGCTCGGGCAGGAAGCCGTTGTTCTTGTTCCACTGCTTGCGCCACTCGCCCGCGCCAGTGACCGCCAGAGCGCACATGCAGCGCCAGCGCTGCAGGTCTTCGGGCTCGCCGCGCAGCGCGCCGGCGGTAAACGGCTCCTGCCGCGTGTGCGCCGCGTGCACGGCCAATATCGTGCCGCGCTCGAGGAGCGACGCGGGCAGGCTGGCCAGCGCACTACCGAGGCGCCCGGTGATCTCCGCCCTGAGGCTGGCGGCGACCCGCGCCTGCAACGGCGCGCCACCATCGGCACCGTCAGCCACCAGGACCCGCGGCAGCCAGTGGGCGCGTTGAGCCAGCATCAGGATCAGCAGCTCCTCGAGGCGCGACCAATCGTTGTCGACCCTCGCGAACAGCAGCTGCGCGGACGCCACCAGTTCGTCATCGCCCAATGCCCGCTCCAGCACCCGCCGCGCTGCGGCGGCGTACATCGGCCGCGCGTTCGGTGCCACTTCGGGACGTAGCCCGCTGCGGGTCGCGATCGGCAGCTGCACGCACAGGCTCTGGCAGAAAGCATCAATGGTCATGATGCGCAGCCGTGCCGGAGTCGCCAGCAGCTGCCAGCCCAGCGCCTGGTCGCGCTGCCAGGCCGCCGCCGCATGCGGCGCCTCGAGTTCCCGCCCGGCCACGCCCGCAGCCGCGCACTGCAGCGCCTCGAGCACGCGGTTGCGCATCTCCGCGGCCGCCTTGCGGGTGAAGGTGATTGCCAGCACTTCCTCGGGCGCACCGACCGTGGCCAGCAGTGCCAGCAGGCGGCAGGTCAGTACGGTGGTCTTGCCTGAACCGGCCGGCGCCTGCAGCAGAAATGAAGTTTGCGTATCGAGCGCGGCGCTGCGCGCCGCCGCGTCGTCACGCAGCATGGCC
>JAYTXT010000044.1:0-3549 GCA_043742765.1 Gammaproteobacteria bacterium
CCAGCCGGTACGCCAGCCGGTCATGGCATGGGTTTTCGACAGGCTCGCCACGGTCAACGTCCGCTCCGGGAGCCGCGCGCCGAGGCTCGGCACGCGCCCGCCTTCAGCAATGCCGGCGTAAACCTCGTCGGACACGAGCCAGAGGCCGTGACGGCGCGCGATGTCGGCGAGCCCGTCGACCTCGGCCTCCGTGAGCACGACGCCGCTCGGATTGTTGGGCGTGGCGACGAAGATGGCACGCGTGCGCGGCGTAACGGCGGCTTCGAGGGCCGCCATGTCGACGTGAAAATCGAGCGCCGCCGGCGTGGCGACCGGCACCAGCTTCGCGCCGGAGGCCTTGATCGTGGCCGGATAGGTCGCATACATCGGGTCAAGCGCAATGACTTCATCGCCTGGGCCGGCGAGGCACATCGAGGCCACGAACAGTCCGTTCTGCGTGCCGCCAAGTACGATGACGTTGTCGGCCGTCACGGGCTGCCCGGTGCGGGCTGCGTGCCGCGCGGCGATCGCCGCACGCAACGCGGGGCGCCCGGCGGTCTCGGTGTAGTGCGTATCGCCACCGCGCATGCTCTCGATCGCCTTGTCGATGACCGGCGCCGGTGTATCGAGGTCGGGGTCGCCGACGCTGAGCACGATCACATCCTTGCCCGCCGCCGCCGCCTGCCGCGCCTCCCAGTGCAGCACCCAGGGGTCGGTCCCTTCGGGTGTCACGCGCTCCACGAGCGACGCGAAGCGCGGCTTCGAGGGCGCGCTCACTCGAAGGCCTCCGCACGCACTTCGATTACCGCGACCTGGCGACGCGCGGCGAAACCCCGAAGCGCGCGCTCGAGCCCGGCGGTGCTGTCCACGACCTGGTGGGAACAGCCGTAGGCCTTTGCGACGTGATTGAAATCGGGCGGCTGGACATCGACGCCCACAGGGTCGATTCCGACGGCCACCATGGAGGTCTTGATCTCGCCGTAGCCTTGATTGTTCCAGATGATGATCGCGGACCAGGCGTCGACATCACGGGGTACCGCCAGCTCGCCGAGTGAAAACTGGATGCCGCCGTCACCGACCAGGCACACCACCGGCCGCGCGGGTGCCGCAAGAGCGGCGCCCGTCGAGGCGGGGAGCGCGTAGCCGAGCGTGCCGTAACCGGTGGCGCTGTTGAACCAGGATCCGGGCGTGGCCGCGGCGAAACCCATGTTGCCCGCGTACACGGGCTGGGTTGAATCGCCGACCAGGATCGCGGTGGGCAAGGAATCGCGGATGCAATCGAGGAACGCCAGTTCCCGGCGCATGGCCGGCGACAGTTCCAACAGTGCATTGGTTCTTGCGGCAGCGGCGCGCGGCGCACCGGTCTGCGGACGCGCCTGGCCGAGCTCCTGCGCCAGGATGGCACGCAGTGCGGTAGCAGCATCGGCATGTATCGCCAGCGCTGGATGCGCGTTGCGTTCGAGCTGTGCCGTTTCGATGTCGATGCGGATCAGATTGGCGTGCGCGGGAAGATCAGCCACGCAATTGACGTCGTAGTCGGTCTGGCCGAGCTCCGTGCCGACTGCAAGCACTACGTCAGCTTCGGCGATCAATTTGCGCACGGCGCCGAGCGTCGGACTGACCGAAAGCCCGAGTGGATGGTCAGGTGGCAGCAAGCCGCGCGCGTTGATCGTCATGACCATTGGCGCGCCGAGCCGTTCGGCGAGCGCTCGCAGCTCGGTGGCGGCACCCAGGGCGCCGCCGCCGGCCAGGATCACCGGTGCGCTGGCGGCACGCAGGCGCCGCGCCGACTCGGCGATCGCGGCCGCGGGAGCAACCGGACGGGACGCTGCCGGGCCCGCCGCGGGCGCGGGGAGCCCGGCGGCATCTTGTGTCATCAGGTCGCGCGGTATTTCAATGTACGCCGGCCGCGGCCGCGCGCTCGCAAAGCCGGAAAACGCCTCGGCAATGGCAACGGGCAGGTCCTCAGGCTGGTTGATCCGCCGGCTCATGCCCGCGACCCGCGCGGCGACGCCCAGCTGATCCGGCATCTCGTGCAGGTAGCCGCGTCCGGTGCCAATCTCGGCTGCGCGGTTCTCGCTGGCGATCACCAGCAGCGGGATCGAATCGCCATAGGCCTGGCCCATCGCCGTGGCGATGTTGGTCAACCCCGGACCGGTGATGGTGAAACAGACTCCCGGGCGGCGCGCCACGCGCGCATAGCCGTCCGCCATGAAGCCGAGGCCCTGCTCGTGGCGCCCGGTGACATGACGGATGCTGGAGCGGGCGAGGCCGCGATAGAGCTCGAGATTGTGCACGCCCGGAATGCCAAACACGTGGCGGACGCCGTGCGCTTCGAGAGTCTCGATCAGGTAGCTCCCGAGCGTTTTCTTCATGTCTCCGCCTGCGAATCTGCCGGGCGGCATCATACCTAGGGCAAGCCCGTCGGCACCAGTCGCAGGCCGTGCCGGGCGCTATAAGTAGCGCGTGGGATCGGCGATGCCGACGGCCTCAAAGCCCTCGCGCCGCAGCCGGCAGGAATCGCAACGACCGCAGGCGAGCCCTTGCGCATCCGCCTGGTAGCAGGACACCGTCAGTCCGTAATCGACGCCCAGCCGCAGTCCCTCGCGGATGATCTGAGCCTTGCTCCAATGGAGTAGTGGCGCATGCACCTGCAGGGACCGTCCCTCGACACCGCCTCTGGTGGCGAGGCGCGCCAGCTCCTGGAACGCGGCGATGAATTCCGGGCGGCAGTCGGGATACCCTGAATAATCGACCGCGTTGACGCCGATCACCAGGTGCCGTGCATCCAGCACTTCGGCAAAGGCCAGGGCGAGCGAGAGCAGCACGGTATTGCGGGCTGGAACGTAGGTGATGGGAATGCCGCGGGTTGCCTGCTCCGGCACAGCGATCGCCGCGTCGGTCAGCGCCGAACCGCCAAGCGTGCCGAGATCGACGTGCATGAGGCGGTGCTCGCGTGCGCCCTGCGCGCGGGCCACGCGCGCCGCGGCCTCGAGTTCACTGTGGTGACGCTGCCCGTAGGCCACGGACAGCGCATGGCAGTCGTAACCGCGCTCACTCGCCCACGCCAGCGCGGTGGCCGAGTCCAGGCCGCCCGACAGCAGCACCACGGCGCGCTCAGCGACCACGCTCCTCGCCCCACAGCAGCTTGTGCAGCTGCACCTGGAACCGCACCGGCAAGCGGTCGGCGAGTATCCATTCAGCCAGGTCGCGCGGCTCTACCTGGCCGAAGCTTGGCGAGAACAGCACACCGCACCGTTGGTCAAGCGCCTGCTCACGCAGCAGCGCGCGACTCCACTCGTAATCGGCGCGCGAGGTGATGACGAACTTGATCTGGTCGAGCGCGCCGAGCGTCTGCAGCTGTGGGTAGAGATTCCGCGACTCCTCACCCGAACCGGGGGTCTTGATGTCGACCACGCGGCTAACACGCGGGTCGACCTCGGCGACGCTCAGCGCACCGCTGGTCTCGAGCGATACCCGGAAGCCGCGTTCGCATAACTCATGCAGGAGAGTCAGGCACTGAGGTTGCGCCAGCGGCTCGCCGCCGGTCACGCACACGTCGTGGGTGCC